>NZ_JFCC01000026.1:0-41492 GCF_000582925.1 Acinetobacter sp. 1294596
TTGTATTTTGATACATATTTTTATTATTTAAGTTAAAGCAAAACAGCCACTTATGCTAAGCTAAATATAAATAATAGATGAGGATAACTATATGAAAAATATACCAAATGGAACCCAAGTCATTCATCATCTAAATTATGAAGAACAAGTATTTTATAAAGAAGAGAATGGAAACTTACTATTTTGGAATGAGAGTAAATGGGAAAAAGCCCTGATAGAAAGTATTGAGATGATGATCATTAAAGATTTTGAATTAACTGATCTAAGAAACTAAAAGACTATCCTGAAGGGGACGTTTTAAGATAGATCAATTTATAGCTGTAGCCCTGCCAATACAGGTGATTGAGCAGGGTTTATCATTTCTAATGTACTGAATTTATTTAATTTATCTGAAACTCAAGTTAAGTTAACCTATATTCTAGCTCAGGTAGACTTTTATAAAAGATATTAGTTAAGCTTTTGATTATATACCGATATTCTTCAAGATAAATGCGATAGTTGAATTTTAAAAACTCAACAAATTAAAAAATGGATATTCTTTCTGTAAATAATTAAACTAGTTGGTCCGCTATTTGATCTGTTCTAATTTGGGCTTTAGCTTAAAATATCTCTGACTACTTTTTCTCTCCTGTACTGTAATTTTATTAAGCCTAGCTTGTTCAAGGTATAAGTTGGGGGAGCTAAGCAGGCCATTAATTAAGTGTTATCAGGTTTTAAAGTAGATCTAAAGATGAATAGCTTAGTAAATAAGTTGAAAGTGAGGTTGGAAATTTGAGTCAAAATACCGTAATCAGAGAGCTATTTGATCGGCCAATCGAACAAAAAATTTGGGTCGCGCCAATGGCAGGGGGGACAGATCGACCATTTAGAACCTTATGTAAATACTTTGGTGCAGGCCATGCTGTTAGCGAAATGATGACAGCTGATAAGACACTGAGGATGAGTAAAAAGAGTTTATATCGGGCTAATTTTGATGGTGAATTAGCTCCAATTTCTGCCCAGATAGCAGGATCTGATCCAGAACAACTGGCTGAAGCAGCACGTTATCAGATTGCTAATGGTGCTCAGATTATTGATATTAATATGGGATGTCCGGCAAAAAAAGTTTGTAATAAACTTGCAGGCTCTGCTTTATTACAGGATGAAGAACTGGTTGCGCGTATTTTAGATACCGTAGTTGCCGCAGTTGATGTGCCAGTTACCCTTAAAACTCGTTTGGGGTATTTAAATGGTCAAGAAAATATTCTGCGTGTGGCGAAGCGGGCAGAAGAGGCTGGTATTGCGGCACTGGCTTTACACGGTCGGACTCGTGAAGACATGTATTTAAATCATGCACGTTATGATTTGATTCGTGAAGTTAAAAAAATTATTCATATCCCAGTAATTGCTAATGGCGATATCGATAGTCCTGAAAAAGCCAAATTTGTATTGGAACATACAGGCGCCGATGCGATCATGATTGGGCGTGCAGCACAGGGGCGTCCATGGATATTTCGGGAAATTGCCCATTATTTAAATACTGGAGAATACCTAAAAGCCCCTGATATTGAAGAGGTAAAACATGTATTGCTTGGGCATTTAAATGAGCTCTATGAATTTTATGGTGAGTATTCTGGCTGCCGTATCGCCCGTAAACATATAGCTTGGTATACCAAGGGTTTATATGCCAGCAATGAGTTTCGTCAGAAAATGTATCAAGTAGAAAGTACGTTAGAGCAGGCAAAAGTAGTAGAAGCTTATTTTAACCAGTTATTGGCCCAAGGACGTTTAATGAGTGATGTACAGCAGGAAACTGTTAACCTGCTTGATCCTTAAGCCAAAAAGAAGCTAGGCATGAATATTGTCTTGCTCTAGCGTCCGGTTAAAAACTGTTAATCTGAATTTGAATGAGTGGCCTGATTAATTTCAAGATTTAGCAGGTTAATCAGGTCAACAGCATTTAGCTGTCGAATCTGGGCAGCATTACTGCCGGCCCAGAATGCCCCATACTCATAGTGGCCCTGTTTGGATGCAATTTGATGTAGCTGTTTTGCAATATCATAAACATATGGATAGGCGGGGAGACTTGGCCGCTGAACCAGATCAACTTCGGTATGCCATGCATTAATCAGGCCGCGTGCCGGGCGTCCTGAAATAGTTGAGGTAATTTGAGTAAGAGGCCGGTTAAATAAAGCTTCGCGATAGGCTGCATTGGCATTTGAGCTTGGACATTGCACGAAGGCAGTTCCTAACTGTACAGCTTGAGCACCAAGTGCAAGACATTGCTGTGCCTGGCGGCCGTTCATGATTCCGCCCGCTGCTACGACTGGTAAATCAAGATATTGTAAAATTAAGCGTACCAAGTCAGTCGTTTTAATGGCGCTGTCACGATGCGGGTTAAAACAGCCACGATGTCCACCGGCCTCTACCCCTTGAGCAATAATGACATCAATCCCTGCTTCTGCAATTGCTTTTGCTTCCGCCAGATTGGTTGCAGAAACCATGGTTAAAATCTTTGCTTTTTTAAGTGCTTCAATTTGATGTGGGTGTGGAATACCAAAATGAAAACTGACGGCTGCTGGGCAAGTCTCTAAAACAAGATTGAGATAATCATCTGAGTCCTTAAAGCTTGGATAGATATTTTTTAACTCGTTAGGTGCAGAGGCATCAAATTTTCTAAAGTGCGGTTCTAGATATTCAATCCATTCTTGTGCAGTATCCTGATCCAGTATTTTAGAGCGATGACAAAAAAAATTAAGCTGAAAGGGCTGTCGGGTTAGCTGTTGTGTTTTTAAAATCTGTTCACGTGCCTGTGCAACTGTATTGGCTCCTAGGCCTAATGAGCCCAAAGCTCCGGCATTAGAGACTTCAGCCGCCAGCTCGGGTGTACTTACCCCTGCCATAGGCGCCAAGAAAATAGAGTGTTTCAAGCCAAGTCTTTCGATCAGATTCATATTCTTATTACCTAAATTTTATTTTAAGATTTACGTCAAACGCTCGAGAGATGCAACCAATATCCAATATTTTGTTAATAAATAGCGTAATTTCAGGCATGGCTGATTTCCTGATGCCTTTTTTATATGAAGGCAGAGCAAGCCATAAACTTGAGTTTCTCTATCATTACCAGATCGATTATATTCAAACTGAAATAGCCTAAGTTAAATTGATTTAACGACATGCCTTGTCGCAAAGAAATAAATGCAGGCTTTGCAGACGCAACAGACTAGTATAATTAATGATTATCTCTCTACATGGATGATCAGGTCTATGTCTGAACGTATTCGCGAGAAACTGCAAATTTTGGCTGATGCCGCCAAATATGATGTATCCTGCTCATCAAGTGGCAGTAATCGAAAAAATAAGGATAAAGGACTCGGAAATACCGGTTCCGGGATCTGTCATAGCTATACTGAAGACGGTCGTTGTGTCTCTCTGCTTAAAGTCTTATTTTCAAATATCTGTATTTACGACTGTGCTTACTGTGTTTCAAGGCGTTCAAATGATGTGAAACGTGCTGCCTTTACTGTGCAGGAAGTCGTAGATCTTACTATTAATTTTTATCGTCGTAACTATATTGAAGGCCTGTTTCTAAGTTCAGGGATTTTTAAATCGGCTGACCATACTATGGAACGCATGTTGCAGGTGGTTAAAAAGCTTCGGTTAGAAGAAAATTTTAATGGATATATACACTTAAAGACTATTCCAGGAGCTTCACCTGAACTGATTACAGAAGCTGGACTATATGCTGACCGGATGAGTATTAATCTGGAAATGCCAACAGCAGATGGACTACAAAAGTTTGCACCTGAGAAAAGTCACAGTGAGGTGCAGAAAGATCTGGGAATTGTCCGTGACCGGCTTATCCAGTTTAAGGATGAGCGTAAAATTATTAAAACAGTACCCAAATTTGTTCCGGCAGGTCAAACCACACAAATGGTTGTCGGGGCGCATCATGAAACTGATCAGGACGTGATTTTAATGGCAGACCGCCATTATAAAGAGTTTAAACTGAAGCGTGTCTATTATTCTGGTTATATTCCAATTAACTCTGAAGATCAGGCTTTACCTGCCATTGGATCAGCACCACCATTATTACGTGAAAACCGGTTATACCAGACTGACTGGCTCATGCGCTTTTATGAGTTCGATGCTCATGAACTGGTTGATGACGAACATCCGAACCTTGAACTGGATGTAGACCCAAAATTGGCTTGGGCACTACGTCATCCGGAACAGTTTCCGGTAGATATTAATACGGCTGAATATAGAATGATCTTGCGCGTGCCGGGTATTGGCGTACGTTCTGCAAGAAAGGTCATTCAGGCACGGCGCTTTGGCAGTATTCATATTGATCAGCTTAAACGCATGGGGATTGCTTATAATCGGGCCCAGCACTTTATTCGCTGTGCAGATACACCCAAATTTATCAAAGAAATGTTGCCGAGCCAGATCAGGCAGCAGATTCTGCTGGCCGGCCAGTCCAAATATAATGCACAGCTCTCTCCACAATTAGGACTAGGCTTTTAAGTGGCCCAGTATGTTTTTGATGGCAGTATGACCGGACTGCTAAGCTGTGTTTTCCGGGCTTTTCAATTTAAAGAGTTTGCAGTAAAAATTAGTATACAAGGGCGCTTCCAGTCGGGACTGTTTGATGAGGTGATTCATGTAAGTGCAAATGATGAACATGCACAACGTGTATGGAATGCTTTAAAAATTAAAGTTGAACATACGAGCCTGAAAAATTTTTATTACACTTTTTTATCTGAACAGGAACAGGCATTTCAGCAGCTCTTTGAATTTTGTATATATGTATTTCAGTCTGCTTTACCCGTAGACTACAACTATGGTCATGCTGCGGTATTGGGTCTTTCCCAATGGACCAAGCAGGTAGGGCGTGAGAAGCACCGCATGGAAGCTTTTGTCCGCTTCAAAAAAGCCAAGAATGGTCTTTTCATTGCGCTGGTACGGCCAGACTTTAATGTATTGCCTCTAATTGAACGGCATTTTAAGGACCGTTATCAGGACCAGTCTTGGCTGATTTATGATGAGAAAAGGAATTATGGAATTTATTATGATTTAAAACAGGTCCATCAGGTGCATATGCAGGTAGAACAAGTGGACCAGACATCACATACTGGGTTTAGTCAGAAATTTACAGTGGAACTGGATGATGATGAATTGCTTTATGACCAGCTCTGGAAAGACTATTTTTGTGCTATTAATATTGAAGCTCGACGTAATATAAAACTGCATATACAGTATGTTCCTAAACGTTATTGGCGTTATATGAATGAGAAAATATTGTTCGAAGACTCATTTTTGCAAAAGAGATGAGAAAAATTGCATAATCGAATAAAGTAACGCACAGTATTAAGCTTAGAGTTAATGATGAAATTCTTCCATGTTGTTTTAATTTCTTTATCTCTTGTTTTGCTGGGAGCATGCGCAGAAAAACGGCCTGATGATTTCCATAGTACGCCAGCTGATTATCGGGTAAATAGTGCAGTAGAACTGCAAACCCAAATAGATCATCTTAACCAGGAACTGCAGCAGCAATTCTTAACTTTCAAATCTCAATATTCTGATGCGTTTTCTGATCCCAAGGCTGAGCTGGATGTTCATAATTTGCATACATTAAACGAGCATCTGGTGAGCCGGTTTGCGTTGAAGAATGCAAAAAATGGTTACTGCAACATGATGAACAGCTATTTCGTGAAGATGTTTCAAATTGGACACCAGAATCTCAATCTGGTTGAACATCTTAAACTTGAACATCTACCTGCTCATGAAAATCTGAAAGAAATTTTTGCTCAACCCGAAAATTTCTATCAGTTTATTATTAATCGTTATACCAGCTATCGACAAGTGCAAGAGACCATGAATTATGGCTGTAACCTAAAAGGTGCTCTCGAGCCGTAAATAAAAAACCCATCATATCGATGGGTTTTTTATTTAGCAGCTGGTCAATTTTTCTGGTTGGGGTGCTTCGTCTGGAAAGAAGACAGGACGTAGTTTTACACCAATAGTATTACCTAAGAAGGCAAAGCCCAGCCATAACCATCCATGTAAACTACCTGAAGCAATCCCACTGAAATAAGCACCAATGTTGCAGCCATATGCCAAGCGGGCACCATAGCCCAGTAAGATACCGCCCAGAACTGCAGCCAGCAGTGAACGACGCGGTATGTTGAAGTTAGGAGCAAACTTACCGGCCAGACTCGCAGCCAGCAATGCACCCAGCATGATACCGAAGTTCATCATGGAAGTTACATCAAACCAGAGTGGTTCAGTAAGGGCTTTAGCATTGGCAGGTTGTTGCCAATATGCCCATGAGGCGACATCTATACCACCCAGACTAGCTATTTTGGCAGCCCATACAGCTAAAGCCGAGGTTACTCCCCAAGGCCTGCCAGCCAAGGCCAATGTGGCAAAGTTCAGTAAGGTCAATAAAATCCCGCCCCAAACCAGTGGCCAGGGACCACGTAAAAAGCGTTTCCAGCCAAGCTCGGATGAGGTAGAGCCGATTTCTAATGCACCATGGCGCTTTTTCTCAAAATAAACAGTTGCCAGCGCGATGACTGCAAAGAGAGCAAAGTTTAAAAGTAAAGCAGGTATTACCCCCAAACTTTTAACAACAGAGACAGGCGCCAAGTGCGGCAGGTTAAACCACCAGTCCAGATGCAAGGTTGCCAACAGGGAACCCAGACAGAAAAATATCAGGGTAACCACCATGCGGGCACTACCGCCACCGACCGTATAAAGCGTTCCAGATGCGCAACCACCACCTAGTTGCATGCCTATGCCGAAAATAAAAGCACCAATCACAACCGAAGTGGAAAGTGGAGACACAAAACCGGTTACCGGCTGACCAAACAGCTGGCCAGCTCCTAAAGCAGGAAAAAACAGTAATACAGCCAGTGCCAGCATGATCATTTGCGCACGCAAACCACGACCTCGACGCTCCTTGATAAAAACGCGCCAGCTGGAAGTGAAGCCAAAGGATGCATGGTAGAGTGTCATCCCTAATGCTCCACCAATGAGAAGCAGCAGGGCTTGATTCAAGCCAACAATCTGGTATGCACTCATTGCGCCAATTAACAGCAGCAGCAAAGCGACCCAGACCGTAACTTGAGAACGATTGGATTTTTCAGCAACAAGATTCATGGGAGAAAAATAATACGAAGAGAATGAGTCTATTTTAACTTATTTTGATGCCTTAATTATTATGTAAATCTATAAAATATATAATATATAACTGAGAATAAGTGATAAGTTATAGTAGTTAAACTGATACAAAAGTCTGAACTAAAAACAGAAATTTTAATTATTTCTCTCTGTATGCAAACCTGATGAAATAAATAAACAATACACAAAGTTTAAGTATCAGATCAATGTCAGAAAAGATAAAATATATTAAAGATAAAAAAATGCACTATAGATGTATTAAATAATGAAGGAAAAGAAAATGGATATTATTCCAGCCGAGCACGCAAAACTATGGACTTTAGAAGCGGGTCTGACTATAACGGTAGTACGAGACAAGCTTAATGATCTGATTGAACAGGCAGCCAGACAGGGGAATACTGTTATATTCATGATTTTACCTAAATACATTGCACTTGAAGACATACATGCCCTCTCAGCAGAGCTGCATGAAATAGGTTATCAGGTCAGGTTTGGACTCGAAGAGAGCTATTATTATTTCAATATCCATTGGCATTAAAACTAAAACAGGCTCCTGAAGAGCCTGCCTTTTAAAACAAAGATTTTTAGACCGATGTCATGCCACCTTCATGCTTGACTTCAAGATGTTCAGGCAGATGTGGATTGGTTAATGCAAAGGCTTCTTTTAACTGCATATCAAAGTTATCTGTAAGCATACTGTCAAAACGCTTGGCATTATAACGGATAAGCTGTTCAGCTTCTTCATCAGTAATAAAGCCCTTGCTGACCGCATCTTCTACATGCTCTTCAAAAGTTAAACCGACAAACTGTCCCTTGGATTCAGCTTTTTTAAATCTGTCCCAAAGCGGTTCAATCTGTAGCAGCATTTTAAAGGTAGATTCCAGTCGGCCATTTACATCATCTTCTCGGATATTATAGTAAACATGAGCTTTTAGTTGTTCGCGGAAGGGATTTTCCATCATAATCCACTGAGCCACCTGTTGTTTGAGCTTATCATTTGGTTTGGCTACAGGACGACCAAAGGGAAAGCAGACCATTTTAACCAGCCCGGCTGCTGCAGGCACTGGGAAATTGGCAAATAGTCCATCAAAAGCCTCTTGTATCTGATAAAACGCTTTTTCCAGAGCCAGTTGTGCATGATCCTGTTCAGCTTCAGTCCTATTGCCACGTTCATAATATTTTAAAATAGAAGTCGCAATGAATAGATAGGAGTGGATATCAGCCAGACGGCCAGACAGCATTTCTTTGCGTTTGATATCACCAGCAAGTAAACCCAAAGACATATCGGCAGTTAAGGCAAAGCAGGCACTAAAACGGTTAACCAGCTTATAGTACGGTAGAGTAAAATCATCGGCTGTAAAAGCTGCACGTGAAGAACCCCCTGTAAATGCGTAGGCCAATGCCCGTGCACCCCGGTTTAAGGTATAGCCTAAGTGATGATAAAGCATTTCATTAAACTTGTTTAAGGCACCAGTCTTATCTGGAGATTGCAACAGCTGTAATTCTTCAAACAGATAAGGATGGCAACGCATTGAGCCCTGTCCAAAAATCATTAGGGAGCGGGTTAGAATATTTGCCCCCTCTACAGTAATGGATACAGGAACTGCCTGATACTGTAGAGCCAAAAAGTTGCGGGGTCCAAGTTGAATTGCACGACCACCGACTACGTCCATGCCATGATTGACTACTTTACGCATGGTTTCTGTTGCATAATGTTTTGCCATTGCCGTCATGACAGCTGGCGTGCCACCCTGGTTCAAACCACAGGTGACCATATAACGGAAAGCTTCCAGCATATAGGCATCACTGGCAATATCACTCGTCGCTTCCTGTACACCTTCAAACTTCCCGACTGAAAGTTTAAACTGCTGACGAATACGGGCAAAAGCACCGACAGTCAGGTAACACATTTCGCCTGCTGCGGTAGAGAGGGCAGGCAGAGAAATACCACGGCCAACTCCCAAGCATTCCATCAGCATGCGCCAGCCTTTACCTGCATTTTTGGGTCCGCCGATAATCCAGTCAATTGGGATGAATACATCCTTACCATCGACTGTACCATTCATAAAAGGTGAGCCCGGATAATGGCGCGGTCCAATTTCTATACCGGGATGGCTGGCTGGAATCAGGGCACAGGTAATTCCATATTCATTTTTGTTTTTATCACCAAGCAATCCGTCTGGATCAAACAGCTTAAAAGCCAGACCGACCACAGTTGCAATGGGTGCTAGAGTAATCCAGCGTTTGGAAAAATTCATTTTTAAGCCGAGTACCTGCTCACCGTCATACTCGCCATAGCAAACTACACCGGTATCAGGGATAGCACCGGCATCAGAACCTGCTTCCGGGCTGGTCAGACCAAAACATGGAATTTCAGTACCATTAGCTAACCCTGGTAAATAACGTTCCTTCTGCTCTTCAGTGCCGTAGTGCATTAACAGTTCACCTGGCCCAAGTGAGTTAGGTACCATACAGCTTACTGCCGCCGTCATGGAGCGTGAAGCAATTTTGCTCATAATCCGGCTTTGTGCAAAAGCCGTAAATTCCAGACCACCATAAATTTTAGGTATAATTAGACCTAAAAAGCCTTTCTCTTTAATAAACTGCCAAACGTGTTCTGGCAGGTCTTTATCATGATGATGAATTTGCCATTCATCTAGCATGTCACAAAGTTGTTCGACTTCATGGTCAAGGAAAGATTGTTCTTCTTCAGATAGATGCGGATAAGGATAACGGTCAAACTGATCCCAGTCTGGCGCGCCCATAAACAGTTCTTTTTCCCACCAGCTGGTACCGGCCTCTAATGCTTCGCGTTCGGTTGTGCTAATACTCGGCATTGCATTACTTAACCGGTCAAAAGCCGGACGTGTGATGAGGTTCATACGTAATGAATCAACAAGTAACACTAGGCTAAGTAGAATTAGCGGTATCCCCAAAATTAAAGACCAAGGACTGATCAAAGCTGTAATAATGACAGCTCCGATCATCGTTATGGCACCCGTAACTCTGGATAACCCATAAAAAAATATGGCCCATATGGTAAACAGCTGTAGCAAAATACTCAGAATAAATAACATAAAATCACTCCTCTAAATCATTACATCTGATGTGTAAAAACGACCAGCAGGAATCAACAGTTACGAAGTCATCATTTTTCTGTTTATATCACTTGAGGTTTTTTCAGTGAGTCAGTGCAATTATTTTTAATTAGATTAAAATATTTAACCTGCTGTATTAATCCTTTTAAAGCCATATAAACTCAACCATAAATAGTTAAATTTTTGTCACCAAAAGTATAAAAATACTTCTAAATAAAAGACTATATAATTGATAGAAATGTATTTATTTGATGGTTTGGTACCTATAAAACCTGAAGATATATTTGAAATGAGGTTACATAAAATATGTTAGAGCCATACAGAGACTGACACTTTATGTAATGAATAATTTTTGAACATATTATAGAAATAAATATAGATCAAAAAATAGGAGAACTATTATGTCACGTGGAGATAAGTCAGCTTATACAGAAAAACAGAAACGGCAGGCTCAGCATATTGAAGAAAGTGAAAAAGAGCGCGGGCATTCAGAGGATGAGGCAGAACGGATTGCTTGGGCTACTGTAAATAAACAGGACGGTGGTGGCAAAAAGAAATCGGATTAACAGCCAACAGATTATAAAATTAGTAAAAAGGCCCTCACTAGAGGGCCTTTTTAGAGCTTAAAACAATTAGGCTTCAATCGTTTGAACTGCAATTTTTTTTGCTGGATCTGTTTTACGACGCACTTCAGGAACCGGTTCACCATAATACTGACGATCTGCAAAATAGCTTGAACGTACCATAGGTGCTGACCAGATATTTCTAAAGCCAAGCTTACGGCCATGTTCAGCATAACGCTCAAATTCTTCTGGCGTGACGAATCGGTCAATCGGTGCATGCTGTTTGGAAGGCTGTAGATACTGACCAATAGTGACATAATCTACATCATGCGCACGAAGGTCATCTAGAAGAGCAATTACTTCCTCTTCTTTTTCACCAATACCCACCATTAGCCCACATTTAGTTGGAATATCAGGGCAGTATTCTTTAAACATTTTTAACAGGTTTAAAGAGTGCTGATAATCTGAACCCGGGCGCATTGCCTTATATAAACGTGGCACAGTTTCAATATTATGGTTAAACACATCCGGCGGGCATTCAGTCATAATACGTAGTGCAATATCCAGACGGCCACGAAAATCTGGAACCAGAATTTCAAGTAACGTATTTGGACTAAGCTGACGTGCTTCTTTAATACAGTCAACAAAATGCTGTGCGCCGCCGTCAAGTAAGTCATCACGGTCAACTGAAGTGATAACTGCATATTTTAGACCCAAATTTGCAATTGTTTCTGCCATATGGCGTGGCTCATCTGCATCTAATGCATTTGGACGGCCGTGAGCAACATCACAAAATGGACAGCGTCGGGTACAGATGTCACCCATAATCATAAAGGTTGCTGTACCGCCACCAAAGCATTCTGGCAGGTTCGGGCAGGCAGCCTCTTCACATACAGTATGCAGTTTTTGTGAACGTAAAGTTGTTTTGATACGTTGAACTTCTTCTGGTGCAGTCATCTTCACCCGGATCCAGTCCGGTTTACGAGGCACTTCAACCGTAGGTACAACTTTTACAGGTATTCTAGCGACCTTTTCTGCGCCACGAAGTTTAATACCCTGTTCTGGTTTACGGTTTTCAGACATATTCAACTTTTCCACTGTTTGAGGAGAGATCAGATTGACAGGCTTCTTATTATAACGGACTTAACTTTAAATAGGAAAAAAACGCTATTCATTTAAAAAATGTAGCCATCACATAATATAGGTGGGGGAAATACAGCAAATTCATCAGGATTACGTCATAATATAGGCAAGATAAGAGATAACGTTTTCATGTAAGGAGCTTTGAATGCCACGTAAGAAAGAGGTCGTTAGTGGGAATTTCGTTAAATATGATGCGGTAGTTCTCGGTTCTGGACCTGCGGGTGAAGGCGCGGCAATGAAGCTGGCGAAAGCAGGTAAGCGTGTAGCTATTGTTGATATGCGTGAGCAGCTCGGTGGTAACTGTACGCATGTCGGTACTATTCCAAGCAAAGCTTTACGTCAAACTGTATCGAGTATTATCCGTTATCAGCGTGATCCGATGTTTAAAAAAGTGGGAGACTGGAAACAGTTCACCATGAAACAAGTGCTACGCAATGCACATAAAGTGATTCAGCAACAGGTCGATACCCATTCACGCTTTTATGACCGTAATAAAATTGATATTTATCATGGGCGTGCCTATATACAGGACAAAAATACCGTTTTAATCTTCAGCGATGATGGTATTAAGGAAACGCTGGTATTCAAACAACTGGTGATCGCAACAGGTAGCCGCCCGTATCATCCGGCTGGACTCGATTTTAATCATCCACGTGTATTTGATTCAGATAAAATTCTGGATCTTGATTTTGCTATTCAAAAAATCATTATTTATGGTGCTGGTGTAATTGGTTGTGAATATGCCTCTATTTTTATTGGACTGGATCATAAAGTTGACCTGATCAATACACAGCATAAACTGCTCAGTTATCTGGATGATGAAATTGCCGATGCATTATCTTACCATTTGCGTGAACAAGGCGTACTGATCCGTCATAATGAACAGATTGATTATCTGGAAACTTATGATGATCACGTGGTATTGCACCTGCAGAGTGGCAAGAAAATCAAGGCAGATGCTATTTTATGGTGTAATGGCCGTTCCGGTAACACAGATGGACTTGGTCTGGAAAATGTTGGCCTTACACCAAATAGCCGCGGACAGCTTGCGGTCAATGATCAGTACCAGACTGAAGTTGAAAATATTTATGCTGCGGGCGATGTGGTAGGCTGGCCATCACTGGCTTCAGCAGCATACGACCAAGGGCGTTGTGCTGGTGCCAATATGAGTGGCGAGCTCAATGTAAAACCGGTAAAAGATATTCCAACCGGTATTTATACCATTCCAGAAATTTCTTTCTTCGGCAAAACCGAGCAGGAACTCACCGAAGAGAAAATTCCTTATGAAGTAGGGCAGGCTTCTTTTCGTCATCTGGCACGTGCACAGATTACTGGTGACACTGTCGGTGAACTAAAACTTCTATTTCATCGTGACACTCTGGAACTTTTGGGAGTCCACTGTTTCGGTAATAATGCTTCTGAAATTATTCACATTGGTCAGGCAGTCATGCAAAGTCCAAACAACACTTTAAAGTATTTTATAGAAACAACGTTTAACTACCCGACTATGGCGGAAGCTTATCGTGTAGCTGCATTAAATGGTCTTAACCGTTTATTCTAAAATGTTGTATATAAAAACGCCCATCAACTGATGGGCGTTTTTATAGATTTTTTCATAGATTAGGCCATCTTTAAATGACAGTTCTATGAAAGGTTTATGATGATTTAATAACATTCAATCTTGAAAACTTTTAAGTAAATGCTTGCTGTGAGTCAATGTGCACAGAAAGCCTGATTAAAATATTCAAAAAGCTGTGGTGTATTGCTCCACAAATAAAAAGCCAGAACAAATAGAAGTACAATACTAATAGCAATCATAATATTCAGGCTGTCAAACGATTTAGTCATGAACTACGGCCTCTTCATTAACAAAAAAATGTACAAATACTCCGAGCACACTTAAGACAATTGCGGTTAGCCATACTGCATTGTAATTGCCTGCAATATCATGATTGACGCCACCCAGCCAACCACCGAAAAAAGAACCAATCTGATGGGTGAAAAACACGATACCACTTAGCATGCTCAAGTATTTTACTCCGAACATGTTTGCAACAATACCATTAGTCAGTGGGACTGTAGATAACCACAAGATTCCCATTACCATACCAAAAATATAGACACTAATCGTGGTTAAGGGAAGAGCCAGAAATGCAATAATGGCAATACCGCGAATACCGTATAGCAGCATTAAAAGCTTAGGTTTAGAATAACGATCACCTAACCAGCCGGCACCGTAGGTTCCAATAATATTAAATAATCCAACTAAGGCTAAAAAGATAGTGCCGGTCGTGGCGTCAAAGCCATGATCGATCAAATAACCTGGCAGATGTACGCCCAGAAAGACTACCTGAAAACCACAGACCAGAAAACCAAGAGCCAGCCACCAGAAGGGTCGATGTTTTCTAACAATGTGTAAGACCTGCTTAAAAGTAAGAGCGGGCTTTAAAGCCTCACTGATTACTTTGGGTGACTGGTAATGGGGAGCCTTAAGCATCCATGCCAGCGGAATAATGAAAGCCACTAGAACAGCACAGACCATAAGTGCAGCAGACCAGCCTATACTTTTAAGCAGCAGCAAAGTAGCAGGCAACATAATGAATTGGCCAAATGACCCCGCCGCACTGGCAATTCCCATGGCCATACTGCGTTTTTCTGGAGGAGCGGCCCGACCAACGGCTGAAAGGAGTACAGAAAACGAAGTAGCTGACAAGGCAAAACCTAAAATCAAGCCTACACTTAAATTAAGAAGTAAGCCTGTTGAGCTGAAAGCCATAAGAACTAGGCCAGCGGTGTATAATGCACCTCCAAGGGCCACAACAATTTTACTTCCATATTTATCTGCAAGGGCACCTGTAAAAGGTTGAACTGCTCCCCAGATCAAGTTTTGCATGGCAATCGCTAGACTAAAAACATGATGTCCCCATCCAAACTCATGGCTCATTGGTACAAGATATAAACCAAATGAATGCCGCATCCCTAGTGATAAAGCCAGAATGAAAGCACTGGCAATGAGCATATATATAAGCGGTTTGGAGAATTGTGTGGTTAACATATAACGTCCATGGAATGATCGCACGAGACTATAATATTCGATTCGGACAAGAGAAAGAGTAAAATAAAAAATTGGTATGAATAAATTAAAGTTATAAATATTTTAAAAATAAAATTTTTATAGGAAATAGTCAGGCGCTCAAAATAAAAAGCAGGAAAAATTCCTGCTTTTATCGATATAAATTAATTTAGAAACGGTAGCCTACACCTGCATATGCCAAGATCGGATTTACCTCAATATCGGCTTTAGATTTAATCAGTTCACCCAGTTGAGCATCTCTCACCGTGATGGTTGTATCATTTTTTAAGTGAGCATATGAAACTGAACCTACTGCAAACCACTTATCATTAAAGTCATAAGTAAAGCCTAATGTTGCGACAGGGGCAAAAGCATCACTGGCTTCTACCTCTACTTCTGGGTTAGCACTACTAGGGGTGCCATCTAATGCAGCTCCAGCTTTATCTTGTTTAATATTTGCGATCATGTGTCCGGCAGCAATTAAGTCCTGTTCAGTACGTGGATTAATTTCTAGTTCATTAAAGTAAGCATACATAAGACCTACACCTACATAAGGACGGAACTTATTTACACCTGTTTTGCCAAAATGATACTGAAATTCAAAAGCTGGAGTCCATGCCCGTGCCGATGCAGCTGGTCCATAAGCTCCTAAGTCCGTAATCTCAATATTATTTTTGAGTTGAATACCAGGAAAATCAATACCACCAGGAATTTCTTTAATCAAATCAAGGCTTGGAGTTGCTAATGCTGAGAATGGCGCGTAAATTTTTCCCTTCCCTTGTAAGTCAACTTTGGGTGGTATGCCAGCTTTAATTTCTAAAGAAACATTATCTGTAAAGAAATAATTAGACATAATTCCCAAAGTAGTAACATCATCTGCTTCTAAACCGGTATTGGCATTATTCCATTCTGAAAGTCCATAAATTTCTGCGCTTCCACTCAAAGATGATGACAAATTATCTACGTTTAGCCTATCCAAGATTTTAATAAATGCAGTAGTGAGATTTGGTTCCATTGCTGGGTCAAGATTTCTTGTTACAGAATCTATTGAAATATCACCAACAGCACGTCTTTCCCCTTCAGCTACAGATGTATTGACTTTAAAGGGTTGTGCTTTACCTTGAGGCATAACATGTAAAGCACCGACGGAAACAGAGAAGCGTTTAAAGCCATCTGCTTTCATACCAAACCAGTTGTTTTCAGCAAAAGACAATTGTGGTAAACCAAACAGAACACTCGTTGTGAGTGCTAGGGCAGTATATTTCATATCTAGACAAGCTCCATGTCTTTAAGACATTAATTTTTTTTGTTGGTAGGTGCAGTATCAGAAAATTAGAGTAATTACTCTGTATTTTAAATGCTTGGTTAATGCATGCTTTTGTAGGGAATTGTGGTTTTTAAGTTAAAATTTAATAGAAAAGTGAAATAATTAAAAATTATGTAATATTTATTAACACTAAATTCAATTTTTATTCATATTTAAAAACTATGGAATATTAAGTTAAAATAAAAGGCTACCTAGAAGTAGCCTTTTTAATAAAGTTTAATTAACGTTGAAAGCGAGAAAGATCTTCTTCCGGGCGTGCTGTTAAAACTTCAATGCCTGTTTCAGTTACTAAAATTGTATGTTCATATTGAGCAGAAAGTTTATGATCTTTAGTAACCACTGTCCATTTATCTCCTAGTAGTTTAGTCTGCCATACTCCGGCATTTACCATGGGTTCAATGGTAAAAGTCATACCGGCTTCCAAACGCATGCCAGTACTCTTCTGGCCATAATGCAGGATTTGTGGCTCATCATGAAATACTGTGCCGATACCATGACCGCAATATTCCCGTACTACACTAAAGCGCTCGGACTCTACATATTTTTGAATTGCATAGCCAATATCACCCACATATGACCCTGCCTTAACTGTTTCCATCCCACGATACATTGCTTCCTGAGCAACTTTACACAAGCGATTTGCAAGAATAGAGGTTTCGCCACCTACGATATACATCATGTTGGTATCGCCATGATAACCATCTTTAATAACAGTTACATCGATATTGAGGATATCACCCTTCTTGAGAATTTTAGCTTCTGAGGGAATCCCATGACATACTACGTGGTTTACTGAAGTACAGATTGTATGTTGAAACGCTGCGCGCCCTGGCGCAGCCCCATAACCTAAACAGGCAGGAATGGCCTGTTGCACATTCACTATATAATCATGACAAATCGTGTCTAGTTCTAGTGTGCTGACTCCAGGTTTAATATAGGGCTTAATCATATCAAGTACTTCTGCCGCCAAACGCCCCGCAATACGCATTTTTTCAATCTCTTCAGGGGTTTTGATTAAACGGGCAGGAGCTGAATAAGTACTGTTCATGATCACTAAAAACTTTTGGTAATTTGTAAGTGTCTATGGTATAAATAGCCGCCCGTTTTATCAAATGGTTTTTTGTGATCTCTAGATACATGAAAACCGCTTAAAAACGGAAAAATCCGCACATATGTCGTCACATTGCTCTGGGTGCCCTGCGGGGTGGAGAATGCGGACATATGGAGGCCTAACCCAAACTTTAAGGTAAAGAAAATGGCAGATTACAACGTAAGCATGCGCGACCTTCTTACAGCTGGCGCGCACTTTGGTCACCAAACTCGTTTCTGGAACCCAAAAATGCGTCAATATATCTTTGGCGCGCGTAACAAAATTCATATCATTAACCTTGAGCATACTGTTCCTGCGCTAAATGATGCTTTGAACTTTGCTAACCAGTTAGCAAGCAAAAAGAATAAAGTTTTGTTCGTTGGTACTAAACGTGCTGCTTCTAACATCATCCGTGAACAAGCTCAACGCGCTGGTCAACCATATGTAGATCATCGCTGGTTAGGTGGTATGTTGACGAACTGGAAAACTCTTCGTCAATCAATCAACCGTTTGAAAGATCTTCAAACTCAGTCTCAAGACGGTACTTTTGCTAAGCTGACTAAACGTGAAGCTCTTGAGCGTGCACGTGAGATGGAAAAACTTGAGCGTTCTTTGGGCGGCGTGAAAAACATGGGTGGCTTACCTGACGCATTATTCGTAATCGATGTTGATCACGAAGCAATTGCTATTAAAGAAGCTAAGAACCTGGGTATTCCTGTAATCGGTATCGTAGATACAAACTCTAATCCAGACAACGTAGACTACGTTATTCCGGGTAATGATGACGCGATCCGCGCAGTAACTCTTTATGCTTCTGCTATGGCTGACGCGATTATTGCTGGTAAAGAATACGCTCAATCACAAGCAAATGCACAAGCTAAAGCAGAAGAAGCTCCAGCTTCTGAGGCTTAATGCGTTTGACGCTAGCTTGTCATTTTTGCGACATGTGATGGTGGCAAAGTAAGCGTTAAGTATGCAGGCGGCCCATGAGAATCCTCTGGGCCGTTTCTGTTCTAAAAGAATTTGTTTTCTACCACCGAATTTAGGAGATTAACATGACTGCTGTTACCGCAAGCATGGTTAAAGAATTGCGCGACCGTACTGGCCTTGCAATGATGGAATGTAAAAAAGCTTTAACAGAAGCTGATGGTGATATCGAACTTGCGATTGATAACCTTCGTAAATCTGGTCAAGCAAAAGCAGCTAAAAAAGCGGGTAATATTGCAGCTGATGGCGCGATTACAATTGTTCAGGAAGGCAACAAGGCAATTCTTGTAGAAGTAAACTGTCAGACTGACTTTGTTGCTAAAGATGAAAACTTTGCTGGCTTTTCTGCAAAAGTTGCTGCTGCTGCGCTAGCTGCAAATGAAACTGATGCTGCTAAAATTGCTGAACTCAAGCTTGAAGATGGTGCTACTGTTGAAGAAGCACGCATTGCACTTGTTCAGAAAATTGGTGAAAACATTCAGGTTCGTCGTGCTGCGATTGTTGAAGGTGAAAACCTTGCAGTTTATAAACACGGTCTGAAAATTGGTGTTGTTGTAGCTTACACTGGTGATGCTGATACAGGTAAAGGTATTGCAATGCACGTTGCTGCATTCAATCCAGTTGCTGTAACTGCTGAACAGGTTCCTGCTGAGCTTGTAGCGAAAGAAAAAGAAATCGCTGAAGCAAAAGCAATTGAATCTGGTAAACCAGCCAATATCGTTGAAAAAATGGTATCTGGTTCAGTAGATAAATATCTGAATGAAGTTGTACTTGAGCGTCAAATGTACGTAATTGACAACGACAAGAAAGTTGCTGAAGTACTTAAGGCGACTGGTACAACTGTAGCTCAATTCGTACGTTTCGAAGTGGGTGAAGGTATCGAGAAAAAAGCAGAAATGAGCTTCGCTGAAGAAGTTGCTGCTGCTCAGGCTGCTGCTCAATAATATTGAATCAGCAGGTCGTAAAAAAGCCCTCAGTTTGAGGGCTTTTTTGTATTTATAAAACTCAATATTCTTGAGTGGCTTTATGTTTAGCTTGCTAAAGTAGAGGAATAACCAATTGTAATGCAGTTTTCGAATAATTTAAACGATGATAGGGCTTATTAAGCGCTAGTAAGCGTTCTATGCCGTGTTTTCCACTTAGGTAGGAATTTACCTAAATAAGCATCCATGCACCATACGGGGCCAATCAGGAGAAACTGGAGGTCTTTTAAAAAAGAAGGCTTTTTACCCTCAACTTTATGTCCATAAAACTGGCCAATCCATGCCAGAACAAAAACTCCAATATAAAAGCCTATACCTGCTGGCAAGATATAAATAAGCCAACCCATAACCAAAATTAACGCTGCCATTGCTACAGCTAGCACCAAGTCAAGACGGGCATAGAAAATTATAGTTAAAACTACGAGCAGAGTCGCAAGCAGGGTGCTGAAATGTGCGATGATCCCGATAATTGAAAATAGGATAGTTGGAACACAAATCCAGTGAATCGCTTTATTGGTTTTATTTTGATGGCTTTCAGAATATTCTTCAAACCATTCTTCCACTGTCTTCATTATCCACTCCTTGTGATGATTTTTATTAGTCTTAAAATATAAACAGAATATAAATCAAAAAGACAGAATGCGTCAAAGTTTTCTGACAGGGGAGTATTTAAAGATAAATAAAGCTATTTTTGATACAGACCCATAAAAATTGCTAACCAGGTATTTTAAAAATTGGAAGGAGTTTTAAGCAGAGAAATGGAAGTTAGTAAAGTTTAGAAGAAACTATAAAAACAAAAGCCACTAATTGTGGCTTTTAATCTTCTTATGCAGTAAGACAGATTTAAGAGTTAGGACCATCTACACGTTCAATACTTACTTTCGCCGTACCGGCATTAGTTACACCAATACTTTTGGCAGCGCCATACGACAAGTCAAGTACACGGTTACCATGGAAAGGTCCACGATCATTAACTTTAACAATTACACTTTTACCATTAGAGCGGTTGGTCACGCGAATATAACAGTTTAGTGGCAGGCTGCGATGAGCTGCTGTCATGGCATTCATATCAAATGTTTCACCGCTTGCAGTCTTGCGGCCATGGAATTGACGTCCATACCAAGATGCTACGCCGGTCTGGCTGAACTTACGAACAGTGTTAGACGCTACGGTATTCAATTTTTCAATCACTGAAGGTTCTTCTTCAGGGATTTCAATTTTCGCTGCAATAGTCTGGCGGCGAATTTTATCACCGGTACGCTCAGTGATTGAAAGACTGTTAAGGTTTGAAAAGTGAGAGTTAAAGCCTTGTGCATCACGGTTTAAAACACGGGCTGCAAGGTTTAAATTGTCATTATCATTGCTCAATGACGAAGCCTGTACCATTTCTGCTTGAGACTGCGTTACGGTCAGACCGATAGTTAACGCAAGTATATATTTTAGCGAAGTGGGCATTCATAAACTCCTAAAGATCAGTGCTGCTTTGCTGATAAAACTCCAGTAAACCAGCACATGTATCCAAATGTTCGTTTGTGTTACTGCATTTGACGATGGGGGATAATATTCATGTGTCACCAAAAGTGTCTAGTCTTTAACGAGAAATATTTACAAAAAGGACAAAATCTCACAAATATAGATTAAAAAATAATCAATATTGTAACATTTAATTTAAAAAGTATAATTAATGGCCTTTTATCTATAAATAATTGTTGACTTTTAAAATACTGGGTAAATATTTGGTTTAACGATCGGCTACTTCTATCCCTAATTGCCATACAGCAGTGGCATACATACGGCTCTTATTGTAGGTAGTAATAACCTGAAAATTCGGGTAGGTAATATAGTAAACCGGACCATATGAATCTTGAAGTTGAATGATATTAACCATATCCAGATCATCAATTTTTACCAAAGGATTAAGTGGGCTAATTCCTTTATTTTTCAAAACTCCATAAGGTACAGGCTGGGTAAGATCAGTTGCAATAACACTGTCTGGATTTGAACCGGTGTATCGTGCAGCAAAACCGATAGGCTGGTCGCGTTGCCAACCATGATGAGCTAAGTAGTTAGCAATAGAACCGATAGCGTCTACTGCTGAGTTTCTGAGATCAATATGACCGTTGCCATCGTAATCTATGCCCAGTTTAGTAATATTACTCGGCATGAATTGCGGATAACCAATTGCGCCTGCATATGAACCAATAATACTACTGGTTGGATAGCCTTCTTTATAGGTCCAGGCAATTAAAGCGCCTAATTCATCGCTAAAATATTCAGCGCGGCGTGGATAACCGAAGGCCAATGTAGCTAGTGCATCACGCGTGACGAAGGAACCTTTATTGGCACCATAGCCAGTCTCTACTCCTAAAATACCTAAAATCACCGCCTTAGAGACTCCAAACTGCTGTTCAGCCCGGTTTAAAGCATCTGCATACTGGTTTTTAAAAGTAACTCCGCGGTTAATCGTACCTGCTGACATGAAATTAGTTTTATATTCATACCAAGGTTTACTTTCCCCAGGACGATTCATGATGTTAACAATGTTTGGTAAATTTTTACTGCCCTGCATGGCCCAATCTACCTGCTGTGCAGTCAGACCATAATTTTGCATAGTTTTAGTTTTAAATGCTTCATAATTAGGGTGAGTAATAAAATCATTTGCCTGAGAGAAAGCGACAATACCGGCAGCACTCAAACCTATACTAAATTGCTTGAATTTTTTATAAATATTTAAACTAATCATTGGCTCTTAAATCTCAACTATCGATGCGTATGAATAGACATGACCAAACCAAAAGTGGCCATTAAAGTAATGATGGCGGTACCACCATAACTCATAAAAGGTAGAGGTACGCCAACTACAGGTAAAATACCACTGACCATGCCGGCATTAACAAACACATAAACAAAAAATGACAAACCCAGTGTTCCGGCTACAAGACGTCCATAATTATGAAAACAGTTGAGGCCGATCTGTAATACCCTGAAAATAATCGCAAAATAAAGAGTAATAAGGATGAGAACTCCAATTAAACCAAACTCTTCAGAATAAGCTGCAATAATAAAATCAGTATGGCCTTCAGGTAAAAAATGTAAATGGGACTGGGTACCTTGTAAAAAGCCCTTACCAAAAAATCCACCTGAACCAATTGCTGTTTTAGATTGGATAATATTCCAGCCTGTTCCTAAAGCGTCTGCTTCCGGATTCAGCAAGGTGAGTACACGTTGCCGCTGATAGTCATGCAGAAGAAACTGCCATGCTAGGGGAATAATCATGCACATGAGGCCTATAGCAGCTCCAATGAGCTTCCAGGAGAGGCCACTTAAAAACAGGACAAAGAGACCGCTGGCAAGAATCAGTAATGATGTCCCTAAATCTGGCTGCTCTGCAATGAGTAAAAATGGAACAATAATAAGAACCAGAGAAATAATGACGTTTTTAAAGCTTGGAGGAAGAGGATGGCGTGATAAAAACCAGGCAATCATCATTGGCATACCAATCTTCATAAACTCGCTGGGCTGTACACTGCCAAAACCAGGAATATCAATCCAACGCTGTGCACCCATGCGCACTTCGCCAAATATCATGACTGATAACAGCGCTAGTACACCAAAGATATAAAAATATGGCGAAAATGCCTGATAAACCTTGGGCGGAATCTGGGCAAGTGTAAACATGACGATAAAGCCAATACCGAAGCTCATGGCCTGCTTGCTAACTAGACCAACATCTTGTGCAGAAGCACTATATAGTACAGTTAAGCCTAATAAGGCATTAAGAAATAGAAAAAGGCATAACCACGGATCAATATGCAGCCGCTGCCAGCGAGACGGTTGCATGGCTGTACTCAGCCCATCACGAGGAGCTTGACGCAGGAATTTATATTGAGAGCTTGGAGACATGTAGGTTTGAAAACAGGCTAAATTAATGCATGCCGCATGCTAACACAAAGCTTGCACAAGACAATCGCTATGCAAACTTTGCAATAAAAAAACCTGGCATTAGCCAGGTTTCCGATTCTGATATTTTAATCTCAAGACTATCTGATCAGTCTTAATATAAGCTGATGAGTAAGTTAAATATTAATGGAAGAATAAAGTATCGTGATATTCTGCAAGTACCATTAACTCATCTTTAGTCAGATTTGGGATAAGCTTGTCGATAGCGATATGCACTGCTTTAGTGACCGCTGCCGCTCCGATATCGGCAGCTTTACGTTTAATCATGCCCAGATCAAGTGTTTTGTTGAAATCGCTCATAAAATGACGGATGGTTGCGTCACCGAACTGTTTATAAAGCTCGGCCAGCACTGCACGGTCTACTTTATTGCCCGCCTTAATTTCAGCAAAATTATGCTTAAGGTTAGTGATCAGACTGGCGTCCAGTGGTTCACCTACTCTATATTGGTTATCCGGACCTTTAAACATGCTACGTTCAGAGAATTCAATTGACTGCTGAACTACTTCATTTGGTGCTTTATTTAATAGTTGTTTCAATAAGACAGCCACAGTTGACTTAATATAGCCTGCAAGTTTCTCTGCTGTATCACGCTTGTCACTGGCAGGGAAACGGCGTACCAGTTCAGTTAAAATAGCATCAATAATTTCATCATTGATTTGTAAAGCGATTTTATCCCGAAGAGGATAAAGCGGCTCCTTTGAATTCTTTTTTTCAACTGATGTCTGAAGATTGTTCAGTAAAGACTCAGACGGGGTAAAACCAAAAAATGGCATGATTAAAACCTCGGTATTTTTCGTTTTATTGTCGCGCCAATCGGATCGGGTTTGGCATCCAGGTTAAATCTGATACACGACATGGATTAATATCCAGCCCACCACGTCGTGTATAAGTTGCATACACCATCAACTTTTCCGGCTGTAAATGTTGCCATATATCTGCAAACATTTGCTCCACACATTGTTCATGAAAGCCATTATGTTGACGGTAAGAAATAATATAAGCTAACACACTACGATAACAAGGTTTTTTACCTTGATAACGAATAAAAACCGTTCCCCAATCTGGCTGACCAGTCACTGGACAGTTACTGCGTAACAGATGCGAATATAGCTGGATTTCTCCTTCTTCAGGGTCATCTGCATATTGCAGCAAACCTGCATCCGGATGATTCTTCAACTGCTGGGGTGTCAAATCATCAATACATATACCCTGCGGTTGACTGATTTCAAGAGCATCTACCTGAAAAAGCTCTAGTTTCACTGCTGCACCTGCAGCCTGAGATAAGTCTTTTTCTACAGTCTCTATAAAAATAGCCCGATTTCCAAACCGATGAAAATTCAGACTGTTAAAGTAGAGTTTTAAAGATTTGGATTCAATAAGATGAGGCGAAGAAGCGGGTAAGCTCATACGTCCAATAGCGACTTGTGGTATACCGTGGCTGTTTAACCATGAAATTTCAAAGATATGCCACCAGTCTTTACCTTGCTGAATACCTTCTATATGGGCATAGTCAGCGCGAGACTGCGCGCGTGCAATAGGAAAAAGAATATCAGGTTGATACTGGTTTGGATAACTGGTGTCTTTACCCAATAAAGACTGCTCTACACTCATTCACGCATTCCTGAACCACGAGACAATAAATAGTATGCAATGCCATAAAACACTGCGCAGAATAATGTAACTACCACAAGAGAAACTGAAACGTTTACATCACTATGGCCTAAAATTCCGAAACGGAAAGCATTCACCATATATACGATCGGATTGATCAGAGAGAGGTTCTGCCAAAATGGGCTTAATGAACTGATCGCGTAGAACACTCCCCCTAAGTAGGTAAGTGGTGTTAATACAAATGTTGGGATAATTGAAATATCATCGAAAGATTTAGCATAAACAGCATTGATAAAACCGCCCAGAGAGAAGAGCAGGGAGGTAACAATCACGGTAAATATGGTCACAAACCAGTTAGTGATATGCAGATCAGTAAAAAACAGACTCATCGCTGTCACTATAATACCAACCAGTACACCGCGACATACTCCGCCAATCACATAACCCCATAAAATCAAATGCAGAGGCATTGGGCTCATAATGAGTTCTTCAATACTTTTTTGGAACTTGGCACTAAAAAAACTACTGGATACATTAGCATAACTATTAGTAATTACCGCCATCATAATCAGGCCGGGGACAATAAACTGCATATAGCTTACGCCGCCCATCTCTCCAATACGTGAACCGACCAGATTGCCAAAGATTACAAAATAAAGGCTCATGGTGATCGCAGGTGGAAGCAAGGTCTGGGGCCAGATCCGCATGAAACGACGGATTTCTTTGCGAACTAAAGTTCCAAGTGCAGTTTGTAATTGACCTAGATTCATGTTGTCGCTCCATCCAGATTTTTTTCGACCATTTTTACGAAAAGCTCTTCGAGACGATTCGACTTGTTGCGCATACTGCGTACCTGAATATTCTGTGCCTGCATGAGCTGAAACAGATCATTTAAAGAATGGGCTTTATCCATTGTTACTTCTAAAGTCATTGGATCAATCAGATTAAAATTAACGCCAATAATATTCAGATGCAAAGGATCAATAGGTTCAGCCAGATCAAAAATGAAGGATTCCTCATTTAATTGATTAAGAAAATCCTTCATAGTGGTATCTTCTTTAATTACGCCACGATCAATAATCGCGATCCGGCGACAGAGCATCTCGGCTTCTTCCAGATAATGGGTTGTCAGAATAATTGAGGTACCCTTGGCATTCATTTCTGTCAGGAAATCCCACATTGAACGGCGCAGTTCGATATCGACCCCAGCAGTGGGCTCATCCAGAATAAGTAACTTTGGTTCATGCATCATGGCTCGTGCAATCATAAGACGGCGTTTCATACCACCAGAAAGCATACGGGCCTGAACATGACGCTTGTCCCAAAGGCCAAGCTTTTCCAGATATTGTTCTGCCCGTTGTTCTGCCAGCTTTTTAGGAATACCGTAATAGCCAGCTTGAGTGACCAGAATATCAAAGGTTTTTTCAAAATGACCGAAGTTGAACTCTTGTGGCACGACTCCTAGGCATTGTTTGGCCTCAGAAGGATGGATGTCTAAATTGTAGCCAAAGATTTCTACAGTTCCGGAGGTTTTTTTAGCCAGTGAGCTGATGATACTGATCGTTGTAGACTTGCCTGCACCATTGGGCCCTAAAAGTGCATAGAACTCTCCTTCCGGTACAGTCAGATTAATTCCTTTGAGAGCTTGAAAACCATTTCGATAGGTTTTGGACAAATCCCTTAGCGTCAATGCATCAGTCATGAATTTCTCGCATGGTGAATAGAAAAGATATTCTGAGCGATCTGCTTCAATAAACAAAGTACATTAATGGTAATCGGCAAGCTAGAGATTAAAATTTGCTTAAAGCGTAAGCATCAGTGGTGTTTATCTGCATTTATGTACTTTACCTTGCTCATTTTTTTGTTATGATGTGCATCGCGCGTTCGTAGCTCAGTTGGATAGAGTACAGGTTTCCGAAGCCTGGGGTCGTGGGTTCGATTCCCGCCGAGCGCACCAAATTCTATGTTCAAACCTGTCAAAAGTCGTATAAACCTATTGTTTATAATAGACATCTAATAATAAACCTGTATAAAGTTGTATAAACCTTTTTAAAGTTGTAACGCATTAATGCATTACAGGATGCGTTACAACTAAGTTTGTACTCACAGGTGTAACGCAAAAAAATGCCAAAACAAGTAATTTCGCTTACAGATAGCAAAATCAAAGCATTTCTCCGTGATATAAAAAGTAATAATCCCAATGGGTTACAGAAGGATATTCGGCTAAGTGACGGTGCAGGTCTGAATCTTCTAATTCGAAAAAACGGTACTGTCATGTGGCGTTTTGATTACACCCGCCCAGTTTCCAAAAAAAGAAATACGATGACTGTCGGAAATTATCCAGCAATGTCACTGTCCAAAGCACGTGAATATCGGGATCAGTTCAGGGCGTTACTGACTGAAGGAAAAGATCCTCAGGTAGAAAAGCAGGGTGTTGAGGAAAAAGAAAGATTAAAACAGCAGGCAACTTTTAAATCTGTTGCTGAGCTATATAAAAGTAAACAACGTCTGGCCGAAGCTACTGTAAAGAGAAATGACGGTATATTTGAAAAACTTTATCGAGATATTGGCAATATGCCTATTTCAGATATTACTCCACGGGATCTAGCCAAAGTAATTGAGAAAGATGAGAACAAGGGGCATATTGAATCTGCAATGCGGATCAGATCTAAAGCCTCTCAGGTTTTTCGCTTTGCAGTAAAAATGGGTCTGTGTGAGCGTGATGTTGCTCAAGATCTGGCAGGCACCATTACCCAGAGAGAGAAAAATCACTATTCAGCATTAACAGATCCATTTGATTTTGCGCGCTTACTTTTTGATATAGATCATTATGAATCACAACTGGTCCACGTAAAGCTTGCATTGCAACTGGCACCATTAGTATTTGTCCGCATTGGCGAACTACGCAATGCCAAGTGGTCTGATATTAATTTTGAGACGGCTACCTGGTCTTATACTCCGTCAAAAACATCTGCGAAAACTGGACTGGACCATATTGTTCCTTTATCTACACAGGCTATAGCAATTCTAAAAGAAGCTCTTAATTTTACGAATAATTCAGACTTTGTTTTTCCTTCACGCTCTGATAAGCATCGGCCGATTTCTGACATGTCTATTAATATGGCATTGCGCCGTATGGGATATGGTAAAGAGGATATGACTGGCCACGGCTTTAGAGCAATTGCACGTACCTTATTGGATGAAGTTCTGGAATTTCCACTGGATATTATTGAACAGCAGCTTGCGCACCAAGTACGTGACATGCACGGTAGGGCATATAACCGGACTAAGCACTTAGATAAAAGACGTGTGATGATGCAAAGATGGTCAGATTATTGCGATGAACTTAAAGCTCAATTTATTGCATCAAGAGACAAAAAGTTTACGGAAATAAAGCCCTCATGATGCGAGGGCTTGTTTCTTATTAAAGAATGTATAAATAGTGGACTTCCACCAGCGTTTATAGCCACTTTTACTTACCCAATCCGGCTCGGGAAAGCTCCCATCTTCAACCATTTTAATAATAGAAGCCCTGGTTATTCCAGTCATCTTTGCTACTTCACTTGTTTTTAAAAGACGATCTTCATCAGCATGAAAAGCCCTTTTAATCTCTTGCATTTCATTAAAAATGGCTTCGAGTAAGTTATTTTCAGATTCAGTTCGCATTATGACACCTCCTTTACCTTAGCTTGATTTAACTTCTCCATGTGGCCTCCTTAAATTTTGCATTAGTCAGCAGTGCTTCAATTTCAAACAGGCCTACATTTGTAAAGATATGATCCATCTTGCAGCCAAAGACAGTCAGTGTGCGGGTAATAGATGAGTATGTGTATTTCATAGTGATACCGCCGTATATCTATTATGGAATTTGCCACCCCATAGGGCGGCATGGCCCTTATTCACTGATCTCTGCATAGCGACGGTCATAAGCCTCATTGATCCGCGCCGTATCATCGTCTGGAAGGCTATTGATTGCCGGATCACTCATGATGTCATTCAGACGGTCTATATTTTGGGCAGCATCAATATGGGCTATATAGGAATCCACCAGACTTACCGCATCAGCGAAAATATCCTGCTGTGACAGCACTTCTTTGCGCTGTGCGTAGAGACTCAACAGCTCGTTATAATCTTCCACCGTCATTTTGGCCTTATGGTTTTTAATACTCTGAGCTGTTTCAGTCTCTAGCTGATGCACATCCTGAGTATCTGCAATCATTCGTTCCAGTCCTGCCCGGGTAGAAGTGCTCTTGATCTTGTCTACTGGTGCCTGTCCTTGCTGATAAACACCTTCCTCATCAAGACGCTGTTTGACGTAAGCCAATAAGTAATTTCTATCGACCTCAGTTAATTTGGTTTCCTTCTCGATCTGACTTTTTAAACCATTAATAGAGCTGGCCTGAACGGTACTGGTGAGTGTCTTCATATAGCTCTTTTTAATTTCAGCAGACTTGTTTACATCGACCTGAGCAGTTTCTGATGTTTTATTTTGCTGGATCAAGTTCTCTGCTTCTTGCTGTAGCCGTTTAAGATCTTCCACAGTCAACTCCGCATCTACAACTTCATTCTCTGTAGAATTCTGGACATTTTCAGTTTCAATGACTTTTGGCTGTTTACGTGCACGTGGTTTCTTTTCTTCCTGAACTGGCTGTTGCTTGGCTTGCTGCTCTACAGGTGCTTCTTTAACGACATTAGCCTTAAGGTCAGAGGTAGTCACCGGTGAGGTCTGCTGTACTGGTTCTGGCGTCACATCAATAATGGCGTCCTGTTCTTCTTCCTGAGTCCGGATACCCATTAACACTTCTGGTGCGTAGATCCGGCCAAAGAATGATGCAGCACGATAACGCAGCATCTGTTCAGGCATGGTTTGCCATTTAGAACCGTTCTTTTGATACCAGCCTTCTTTCACTGCCATTTCCATTGAGATTTCAGCAGATTCAAGGCGCTCACCTGTAGCTGTTTCAATGGCCCATGCTTTACAGGTGATATTGCGTAGCTTGACAGTATGGACTTTTTCTTCTGGCAGACTCTTGCGGGCGCGCTCATTCCACTTCCATTCCTTGGTGGTGTAGGTCACTTCCACTTCACCACGGTCTTCCATTTCAAAGCGCAGCGGTGAGTACTTGCCAGAGGTATTAATTGCCCCGATCACGAATTGTGATGACCAGGCTGGACGACCCTCGACAATATAAAGGTTCTGCATAATCATCAGCGGATCGGCACCCATGCGGTTTGCCATATTCAGGGCAATCACACAGTTTGCCAGACCATTCGGGTTAGGTTCACTACGGTACAGCCAGTTTCCATTCTGGTCTTTACCGTCTTTGATCTTTAGTGTATCGCGGTAAACTTCCGGTACCATGGTTGAGGCGGCAAGCATTTTGGCAATACGTTGTGCCAGTTCAAAACCTTCCAGTGAAGTCAGACTGACTTCAACGGGTCTAGGTGCTGCTACAGCAGTCTGACGTGAGGTACGGATCTGTTCAGCAGTCATTACTTGAGAAGTCATTGTTTTAATCCTTATAAAAATTATTTTCGAAATTTGCAGGTGTGATAAACAGGGCAGTATTTGTCGTGACACATCATTGATTTTGAGTTGCCGTAAAATACGCCGTGCTTAATGAGTTTTGCTGCGTGGTGCAGTAGTCCAGGTTCTTCTTCAGTACCTAGAAGCACCTCTGCAGGTGAGTCGATTTCACCGATACCGACGTGCTGACCTTTATCTGTTTTTCCGGTAGTCAGGCCGTAGATACGGGCAGGGGCCAGCACCGGTTCTTGCAGTGCATGACTGGCCAATACGGTATAAATCCCCATTTGTGGTGTATGGCCTACGGTTTTGACTGTACCGTCTGAAGCCACAGCATTCTTGCCAGATTTAAGGTCACCAATACCCAGTTCACCCTCATTATTTTCATAGATGCGGTCAATGGTGCCTGTAAGCTCAATGCCCAGATCAGCAAGGATGAGAGATTCACAGCGCACTTCCACACCTATAAATTTTTGGGTTGGCGCAATATGAGTGATGTACTTTTGCATTAATGAATGACCAATTGCCTCAGCAGCATTCTGGTCCAGGTCAGACCAATCCACTTCTTCATTCGGCTGCCAGATCTGGTGATGCAGAATCTCCTCGCATTCTTCCAGGGTGACGTCTTCTCCGATCAGGTTCAGATAGTCCCACTGGGTTACTGCTTCATGAACTGCTGTACCTAAGCGTGTGCGTGCACCGGCTGGAGTGCGTTTGTTTAAAAGATTTTTGGCTTCCCAGCGTGCCGGACAGTCAAACAGGTCGGACAGGGAGCTGGCCCGGATTGGAATAATTTTTTCTGGATTTACGGCTGCATTCATTAGCGAGCCTCCACAACCTGAACCAGTTGAGGCTCTTGAGAGAACTTCGCGTTATAGGCATGGGCTTGGACTGTCTGAGTTTCAGCTTCATTTGCACAGCTACGCAGCATACACACCAGTGCAAAGACTGAACTGGCAATGAATAAAATGGCGCAGATGTTAGAGAAGACCGAACCGGGCTTGCTTTGCATTTCTTCAGCCGTTGGTTCTTGAAAAAGAATCTGGGTGGTTTGACTCTTTGGGTGATGTTGTTTCATAATTCACTTACTCACAGGTTAGGTGTGGGTCTGGCTCCAGGTAGTTCAAGCTACGCTGGAGCTTTTTGTTGTCTTAATAGCTTTAATTTAGTATTTACTAAATAATTAGTCAATAGTATTTACTAATTTTATTTAGTATAAAATTAGTATTTGCTGAATTTCATACTTTAATAGACAAAAGAAAACCCACCGCTGGGGTGGGTTTCTTTAAAGTATAAATCTTATTTTTTATGTTCAGTAATACTGATAGGCTGATCTTTTACGAATTCTACAATGCCCTCACCAGCTTTAAAGTGTATTGATACGCCTTGATTATTTGCTAAGCGCACTCCACTTCCTGAGACAGCGCGTTGAAGACGATACACTTTACCAGAATTATCGGTCATTACCGCTGTTTCAAAGTTATCTGAAGACTTTAGAAAGATTAACAAACCATTCGGTCCAGTAAACTCAATAATCTGAGCATTAGATGAAACATCATTTTTAACTTTTTCTTGCAAAACTTCAGTATTTGGATTTGAAGTACAGCCAGTCATTGTCAGACCTATTAAAGCTGCACCTAATAACGTATTTTTCATTTTCTTGACCTTCTTATACAGGATGATAGGGAGGTATTTATATTAATTGTTATAATATAACATTTAAATAGTATATTACATATCAATGACATAAAAAAAGAAAACCCACACGGGGTGGGTTGTTTGGAGTTTTTTAATTGATTGGTATTACAAAAAAAGTAAAGTTAAGGGCAATTGATAAGAATTCATCAATTACACATGACTCAAACATGTATTTTTCCAACCGATCTAAGAGTCACTCGGGTAGCGGCTTTCTTATTTAGTAATATCTGATGTAGTGAGAGCAGGTCTTTGTAATACATTTAATAGTTTATTTGCATCAGGAGCAATAATCGATCCACTTGTTACTTTAGTATTTAGATATTTAGGAAACTTATCCATTAAGTAAACTTCATATAACCATTTTCGGAAGATGCCTAATGCATCAGCTGGATATATCCAAGCCTCATATTCACCACCTGAAGACTGTCTAAAGGTATCTGGATAAACATGTGGGAATTTACATCTTGGGCCATACTTGTCATCAAATTTGTTTTGAGTCCAATATCGTGACCATATTTGCCCAACACTGATATCTGGCACTGTAGTGTCATCTATCTTGCAACCTCCGCGTATCATGTTAAGAATTACAGTCTAGAGCTCCTTAAAAATTGAAAAATAGTTTATAGGAATATTGTCATTTAATAATAATCTTTCATGAAAAGCCTGCCATGAGCCATCAACTTTTCGGTTTGGATCATAGTTGCATTTTGTATAAACATAAATTTTGAATGAAGAAATAGCTAATACTCGATAGTTTATTCTCGCTATTTCCTTATTTGGTAGATCTGCATCAATAGCATAGTATTCAAGTAAAGCCATACAAACTGCATCGGGTATGGCAAGAAAATCACGATGACCATTAGAAGCGTTAATGTAAAGATTTTTGTTGGAGTAGTTTTGAGCCCTAAGTAGATTTTGCTATATCCTTGCGAAATACTTTACCCCCCACAACCCCCACGTCCAATCTAAGCCGCATATAGCGGCCTCTAAACTTCTTCCTGTCCTGATATTTCTATTCTTGAAATAAGATCAATAGGTAATGCAAAACTCTCACCCGTAATGGTTTTAAAATTAATCCAGATGGCGCTAGATTCATTTTCGAAATTGATGCTGACCAACTTTACAAGATTAAAAGGCTTGGCATTGTTGGGTAAAACAATATTGTAGAGATGGTTTTCACGTACGTAAGAGATAAGTATTTGGTGAATAGCCATCTGCTCACCACTGCTTAATTCTCTGTACTTGCACAATTCGGGTAGGTTATATTTTTTATTCACTTATTATTATCCTATGTTAAATAGGCCGCATATAGCGGTCTTAATTCTTAGCTCTTTCTCACTCTAGGTTTTGCGTGATAGACATATCTTACGCAATCGACCACTTGCCCCACAAAGTGGCACTCTTCATCAAACTCAATAATATTTGGCTTAAAATCTGGATTCAATGCTTGAAGGTATCTTTTGCCGTTTGTCTCAATAACCAGTTTTTTAAACGTAGCATCTTCACCACGACGCACCACAATAATATCTCCTGATTGCATATCTCCATAATAGGCATCAGGGTTTACAACAATGTAGTCGCCTTCAATAAAATCAGGAAAATTACTTATTCCTTGCACTTGAAGAAAAAAGCAATTTGAGCACTCATCTTCTGGTAATGGCAGCCATTGAGAGACTTCACTCATATCGACAGCGGCCACGTTAGTAAAACTACCTACTTGTACCCAAGATAAGACGGGAGCCATGCGCGCTCTAACTCGAGGCACATTAGCAAAGCTCTCTTCACCGAATATATTTTTGGTTGGTTCCTGATCTAGTAATCCAGACTCCCAGCCGACTTTCTTTTCCAGATTACGTGCTGCACGCTCGCCAAAACTCCCATGACCTTTTACAAGCTGAGATATGTGGCTAGGGTTCAAATCGTAATGCTCACAGAAAGCAGCATCTGAAGAAAACCCTTCTGATTTATTTTTGGCATCTATTGCCCGGCGTAAATTAGCGCGTCTTAAAGAAACAATATCCATACCAGTATTTCATCTATTTTTTAGTAAAAAGTAAATTCGTAAACACTAAATCTATATTGACTTATTTAGTAATAAAAATTAGTATTTACTAAATATTACTAATGGGAGATCTAGAAATGTCTTCTGCCAATACAACTGAATTAAAAGCCTTCTTAGCCAACCTTTCTTTAGATGATCGAAAAGACTTCGCAAAACGCTGCCAAACCTCACTGGGGTACTTAAACCAGATCATGTATGGCAACAGTAAATGCAGCGCCTCTCTCGCAATCAAAATCGATAAAGAGAGTGATGGTGCAGTTAGTTGTGACCTGCTTTGTCCAGAGGCAGATTTTAATTACGTCCGTAACCAAGCATTAATCGCTTAAAACAATTATCAACAACTTAATATCTTTAATAAACGTGAATAAAAACAAGGATTCACATATGGAATTTAGTAAAGAAGCACAAGCTGCTCTGTATAAGATGATTCGTCATACACCAGGTATTGATGCAAAACAGATTGCTGAAGTATTAGGTGACTCTCATAAAACCGTTCTGAATTACGGCAATCCAAATATGGACTATTTGCCGAGCCTTAAAAAATTTGAAGCTTTATTAGACTTCACCAAAAACCCGGCAGTACTTCAGGTTTGGGCGCACAGCTTGAACCTGGCCTTAGTTCCGGCGGGCTGTGATGGAGATAAGCATCGGGAGCTTTCTATTTTTGAAGCCATGATGCAGCACAACATTTGTAGCGGCCAGGTTAATCAGAAGGTATATGAAGCTTATGAAGATGGAGTAGTGACACCTGATGAATATCAGGAGATTCACGAAATTGCTCAAAGAATGATTGATTTCATCACTGCTGTTGATCAAGCAGCTTTCAAGCAGATGCAGAAATATACCACCAACCTTAAAAGTGAAAAAGCCTGACGTTCGAGGTCAGGCTTTTTCTGTTCAAACAGGCTGGAATGAACATAGATAAAGTTATCAAACCAATTTTTTAGATACAAGTTAATTTTTATTAATTCAAAAAAACCGCCCGAGTGAGCGCAAGGGCGGTAGTAATTCAGTTTAGTTAGGAAGTCTAAATGAATCAATTAAATGTAGCAGAACAAGTTGTTGATAGCAAATACGTTTTTATAGAACAAAAAGGAATTTTCATTACAGGTGACGTAGTGGTGTTTGCAAGCCGCATTGCGATGGAAGGGCTACAAACCGTCAAAGCCCAACAGAGCAGCCATTACTACCGGCTGGAAGGTGAGCAGATTGTGCATGAGCAGGATATACGCCCGGCCACACTCGCTGAACTCAAAGCCAAATGCCGCTTGGCTGAACCGGTAGCACTGTTTGTTACGGAGGCTCCATGAACCATCAGTTTGATGCACTGCCTGAATATAAGCAGCTCCAGCAGATGCAGTCCTTCTACGAGCCGGCGCTACGCATATTAAACGAGCTGATCGAGCGCAACAAAGCCAACCTGCGTAAACGCGGCTATAACGAGGCCAATGCTGCACTGGCCCGGGACGAGTTCAAGGCGCAGATGTCCCGCCGTTTCAGAATCACGATGTACCTGTCGGCCCAGATCGAAAGCAGTCTGATGAGTGCCGGCAAAGTTAAATATTTCGGTGGATATATCCAGCCTGCTGATGCGGCTGGCCACCCTGAGGAAAAGGTGAAGCCATGAGCTTAGATGCAACCAACTGGGCCTGGAGAGTCGGACTGACCGAGAAGAAAGGTGGTAGTCGCATACCGCTGAAACGGCTCATCCTGCTCTCGCTGGCAGACCGTGCCGGTGAAGACCATTGCTGTTACCCTAGCATGCAGCGTCTTGAAAAAGACACCGGACTTGAACGCAAGACTGTACTCAAGATTATTGCCGAGCTGCTAGAAGACCGGCTGATTGTCGATACCGGTGAGCGCAAGGGCAGCACCAGACGGGTAAAAGTCTACCGGTTAAATGGAGTCAATGGACGCGAAACCATGCCAAAAACGGCACCATTACAGGAAAAAAATTTATCTGAAATAGTACCGGAAACGGAACAGTCCCAAAAACGGAATCATTCCGTTAACGGCATATTGAATAGTGCCAATAACGGGACTTTGAATAGTGCCGTTAACGGGACACAGAATCTCCCAATGAATCTTTCAGAAGAATCTAAAAATAAAAAAGACTGGCTTTGCTTTAAAAAACTTCGTGAAGAAATTTTTCTGGCCGATGACAGCATCAATTTTGACACCCTCATGAACTCGAAGTGGTCTGAGCGGGAAAAGCGGGCCTTTGAAACCTACAACGTGGGCAAGAACATGAGCTGTGATCTGATGATCTATCACTTTGCTGACTGGCTGATTAACGCCTACCGAACCAAGTATTCAAATCCGCAGCAAGCTGCATCTGTTAAACCGGCAGGCACGGGAAGTCAGTCGAATCGGCTTTCTGAAAAACAGATCCACACCTTCGCCCAGAAGCTCTCACAGCATCCCGAATTCTCAGGGCGTTTTAGCGAACCGGGTGAGTCATACGAAAAACTGGCCGCACGCATCGCCGTGAAACTGGCTGATCCGGTACAGGCAAAGAAATGGGAGCCTTACCTGAAACAGGTGGGATTCAATGGTTCACTGGCAGTAGGCGCGTAATGACCAGTATGTCTCTGGCTGAATACCACAAGCTCTATGGCACTAAAAAACGTGCCAAAGCCAAGCGGCAGAGCAAGGTGAAAGGGGAGAAGGTTGTAAGTGAGGGAGAGGCAAAGCTGGCCAGCGATCTTAAAGCACTCAGAATCAGTTTTGAACAGGAATATAAATTTCACCCAAAACGGCAATGGAAAGCTGATTTTCATATGACGGGAACAAAGATTTTAGTCGAGATTGAGGGCGGGATCTGGACAGGTGGCAGGCACACACGGGGCAAAGGGTTTATTCACGATATGGAAAAATACAACGCGGCCACAGTGCTGGGTTATCAGGTATTACGGTTTAGTACAGAGCAAGTGAAAAGTGGTTTGGCGGTTCGGCAGATTGAAAGGTTATTAGGGGGCTTTAAGTGATGAATGCAGCAGTAACAATTATGCAAACAACGGATTGGACACGTTTTAGTACTGAGGACTGGTTCCGTCAATTTGGTGCCTGGATGAATGGCAATACTGAAGTCAAGCGTCTGGTCTACAAATCATTGCCCACGCGTAAGTTGAACCAGAAACAACGTGAGCAGCTCATTGCAAAATATATGAATGATGAAAGTTTTAGAGAACCAGTTGTACGCCGTGGAGTGACCTGTCAAATAACCGACAATGAGGCAAGAGCATTTCAACGGATTATTTTAGATATACGGCAGATTGAGAGTGAACCGTTACAAGAGTGGATGGGGGTGATAGGGGAGGTTTATATTGAAAATAGAAGACTGAGGGAAGTTGCTACCTTGTTTGATACCTCTACTATCCAAATTCGCCAAGATATGAAATGTGCTTTGGCATTTATTGAAGGTCGGTATCCGAACTTGAAATCTAATTTACTTCGAAAATGAATATTTATTCAAAATACGAAAACCAAGAAGTAATAGATCGCATTACATGAACCGATTTTGAAAATGCTCGCATTTGCGGGCTTTTTTACTTTTGGAGACTTGATAAAGGTATGGTAAGTTTGAGAAAATTTTAGAAATTAAAGAAATGGTTTTCGGTTAAAATTTTACGTATTCTTTATGTGCATTTTAAAGAAAGCTACTGTTAAATATTAACTTTGTTTGAATGAGCATAATTTAAATTATAACAATAAACAAAAAATATAATGTCTATCTTTAGCCTGCTTAAAAGACCGTAAGCAGGCTTTTTTATTAATTTAGAAAACAGTTGATTGTGTACACAGGTTATGGCATATTTGTGATAACTTGGCGAATTTGTATTTAATCGCTACTAAATAAAGCTCGCATTTGCGGGCTTTTCTTATAAGTTTTTAAAATTTTAATCGACAATGACTTAAACTTTATATATCACATTTACCAATTTTTATTATTCTCTGTTAGCGGATAACGGTGGAATATAGACTGAAAAAAACTTATTAGATAAATTCCTTGTTTCTTAAGAGAAAAATAGAAAATCCTTTACACAAATCTTAAATAATTATTAAGTATTTTTTCTTTTAATTAATCCAAAATAAACCTCCATTTGAAAAGCTGCAATTTTAGAGAAAAAGAATGCCTAGAAACAATTACTTACCAGCTCTAGAACAGGTCTATGATTTCTTGCAAGAGCGTCCTGGTTTTAAGAATGAGAGTGGATTCGCGAAAGCCGTAGAGTATTTTCGAACCTTACATGAAGAGACTCCTGAAGAATTCAGAGTTCAGGTGCCTAATTTTGTTATAGGTAAATTTGGTACTAAAGAGATAATCAATTTAGGAGAAATGCCAAATTATACGGACAAGAATAAGTTCGTTAATTGGGTAAATATTCAAATTAATACCTAACGTTTGATCATTGTTAAAGCCCATCATTTGATGGGCTTTTCTATTTTTAAAAAAACTTAACATATGGGTATTACAAAAGATACTTTAAGCAATTTTAAGTGGGCTAAATTAGAAATAAGTTTTTTTTAAAAAAATAAACGAATATTTTTTATCAAGACTTGCTTCTAATCAATAAAGTCTAAGAGAGGTTCTTATGTCAGCTCGGTCAACCTATTACATCGGTGGTGTGTATAACGGCCAGGTGGTAGAGCCATCGCATTTAGGCTCGGAAGAGATCCTCAAATTTATTGAAGAGTTTACGGCGCAGGATAAAGAGACCCTGCTGTATAAAAGAGTTCAAATCAATAAGGATGGTACCATTAAATCTTTTTACTTGCTGGAAGGCGCAGAACCGGCCGATTATAAAGAATTAATCTTAAATATCTGGTTAAATGTACCAGTAGATGTGTATGGTATCTAAAATCAATGCAAATGGATTAGACATTGAAAACTATTATCAAAAATTATCAGCGCCTTGCTCAAGAAACCTATGTGAAGGTATATAGAGAATACGGGTTTAGTACTAATGGTTTAAAGGACTTAAATCTTTTACTCACCGAATTGAAATTTAAAACTAAAAGTAAAGAAATTAAGATTCCTCTTACTCGAAGCTATTTAAAAACGTTAAAACCTATAGAAAGATGGGGTATAGAAGCACGGATAGATTTCAGTGTAATACCTGATCGGGAGCTTACCCAAAGTTTTATTAATTGGTATGTAAACCTGATTGAAACTATATTTACACAAAAAGAAAAAACCTTTCCTCTAGCGGATGAAAAAGAGGAAGGCTATCAAGATATTGTGAACTACTTTAAAAGAAAGAACTCTTCAGTAAAAGCTAGATCTGATAACTTTTATAAAAAAGTGCATAAGAGAACACAACAGCTAAAAGCAGATTGATGATTCACTATTTACTAAGTACCCACCGTGAAGTTCCAAAATATGAAAAAATTTATTGCTTCAGGATTTTTACTGACGGTTCTCTGTGCATGTTCAAATTATCAGTCAGATATTGATCACGTATCTGAACAAAAAACAGATAAACAAGCAGAAGATACACTCCATGAGTGTTTGCCACTTCGGGCCAAAGAGCTTGTAGGGAGAACTGATTTAAGTGATCGGGAAATCAAAAAGATGACCAATTCAGAGATACTTCGCTATGCAAGAGTAGGTGAGGCTGTTACAGAAGATTATCGACCAAACCGGATTACAGTTATTAAGGCTTCAAATACCTACAAGATCATTGACGCTTCATGTGGTTAGAAAGAAAGGGGGCGAATTACTGTTTATCTGTATTGATCTTGATTAAAATGAGTTCTATTTGCATTGATTACAAATCAGTCTTTATCACTAGTATCTTTAACTAATTGTTTGAACTAATATTGCGCTTAAATTTCGGGGATATATCTTCTTTGAGTCTTAAATCATTCTTTGGTTTAACTCAATTGCGTTATCTATTGCATTGTCAACAAAGCTGACTTGGTTAAATGAAAATTTTATCTTTAGGGACCTTACATCACAAACTAAACACTGATCCTAGCCAAAATAATGGACAGCACGTCCCTCTAAAGATAACGTAACTTTAATCTTTGGAGATTCAAGAAATGGCTAAACGTTTTAGTCCCGAATTTAAACAGCAAGCGATTGATTATGCACTTTCAAACTCCCACGAACCTATAGCTGCAATCGCCCAGAAATTAGGTGTGGGTTATTCAACTTTAGACAAATGGATTCATGAAGCCAATCCAGTGGGTTCAAGCAAACGTCAACTTTCACCAGAACAACAGCGGATCTTAGAATTAGAGAAAGAAGTCAAACAGCTCAGGGAAGCCAATGACATCTTAAAAAAAGCGCATGTGTACTTTCTAACAGATCATGCCAAGAAAAGTACACGGTAATTCAAGATCTAGATATGAATGAAGTCACCGTATCTTCTGCCTGTAAATACCTAGGTGTCAGCACTTCAGGCTATTATGCCTGGCGAAAACGTAAAGCCAATACGGCACAGAAATATAATGACTTAAAAGCCGTATATTGGCAGCATCATGCACGATTGGGTGCACCTTCATTAGTACATGACATGCATGATTTAGGTTACAACATTAGCGAACGTACTATTGGAAGGATGCTAAAAAAACTTGGTTTACGTAGCAGGATTGCACGTAAATACAAGCATACGACTGATTCAAACCATCGTTTGCCTACAGCGCCTAACTTGTTGGATCGTCAATTTACGGTCAATCAACCCAATAAGATCTGGACAACAGACATTACCTATATCCGCACTAAAGAAGGTTGGTTGTATTTATGTGTGATGCTAGATTTATTTAGCCGTCGTATCGTGGGGTGGCAAACCAGCCATCGAATAGACCGCCAGTTGGTGTGTGATACGTTTAACTATGCAATGGCTCGTCAGGGTTATCCAACTGGTGTTATGGTTCATTCAGACCAAGGTTCACAGTACTGTAGTCGTGATTTTAGAGCGCTGTTACTGACAAATGATTGTACTCAGAGTATGTCTAGACGTGGAAACTGTTGGGATAATGCAGTGACTGAAAGCTTCTTTCATACATTAAAAGGTCATGTGGTACATGGCAGTGTGTTTTCGACTCGAAAAGAAGCGAATGCTGTCTTGTTTGACTATATTGAAATTTATTACAATCGGGTCAGAAGACATTCTGCAAACGGCTGGTTAAGTCCAGAAGCCTTTGAACAGAAATATATTAAAAGTTTAGAGGGGCTGGTTGTCCACGATACTGTCTAG
>NZ_JFCC01000027.1:0-40399 GCF_000582925.1 Acinetobacter sp. 1294596
CTTTGGCCACACCAAAGCTTGGGCGGCGGCTGTGCTGGCCATCAAGGCGTGCAGTCACCTGATCAGACAGGGCGGCAATTTCATTGACCAGCTCTTTAATTTTATCTGACTTGTCAGAGCCATCTAAAGAGGCAACCAGTTCAATCGGGCTTTCCAGACGTTCGAGTAATGTTTTAAGTTGTGCTGAAGTATTTTGGTCTAACATTGCTAACTTCTCCAAAGGAGTCAATATTAAGGAATGAATTGATGATACTGCAAAGCTATTAATAGGTAAAACAATATGTTTTTATAAATACAATCGGTTTTAAGAATTGCGATTAAAGAATAGAGCCGGTTTTTCGGGCCTGTTCTGATCTTGTTTTTCATGACTTAGCTGTTTAGGCGGTGTGTAATTCGCTCGGTTCTCAATTGCAGGCGACGAGACAGTAAATAAAATATTTTACTTTCTTCATGCAGCAAATAAAATTTTTTATGGCATAGTCATGATTGTTAAATTTCTCTCGATGGAGTGCATCATGCAAATTACCCGTGGTATTTATCAGCATTATAAGGGACAGCTATACCAGGTTTTTTCTGTAGCGAAACACAGTGAAACACAAGAGGAACTGGTTATTTATCAATGTCTATATGGTGATTATTCAATGTGGGTTCGACCTTTAAGTATGTTTAAGGAAACGGTGGAGGTAGAAGGTGAAATCATTCCCCGATTTAAACTTATCCAGATCGTATAAATTTTAAATTTATAAAAAATTTATAATAAAAACAGGAAAAACTGCCATGGCGACTTCCGAATTTAATGCCTATATGGCTGAGCTCTATCAATCTTTCCAAGCTCATGATGCAGACCAGAATGACCGATTGCTGCGCTATCGAAATATTGAGCCAGAATCGGCTTACTATTTATCTATGCTAGTGCGTATTCAGCAACCCGAGAGATTGCTGGAAATTGGTACTTCTACCGGATACTCTACACTCTGGCTGGCAGAGGCGGCCAGAGCAACAGGGGCAAAATTAGTTACTCTGGAAATAGAGAAGGAACGGAGTCAGCAGGCACAGTGGCATGCACAAAAAATGGGATTAACTGATGTAATCCGGTTTTGGGTCGGAGATGCGCTTGAGTTTCTTCGCCACACTCAAGAACAGTACGATTTTATTCTACTTGATGCAGAGCGGGATGCCTATATTATCTACTGGCCTTATTTAAAGAAAGTTTTGACCCCAAAAGGGGTCCTGATTGTAGATAACGTAATTTCACATGCAGATCAGGTTAAAGATTTTATATCTTTACTTCAGCAGGAGCAGGACATGATGTTAACGACACTGGATCTAGGAGCCGGTATACTCATGGCAACACGAACCTGAATCTTTTATTTTCAAAACTTTAATGTACTGAAACTCACGCTATTGATAGCCGGTCAAAGTGCAAATTAAACTCCAGATATTTGTGAACAAAAGCAGTTTTGTCAGTAACGCGCATCATATTGTCATATACAAATGCCGGTACGGGGTGATAAAGCTCGCCTGTACCATTATTATAAAAAATTTTTAAATAACGTGAAGTAGAGTCATATTTCCAGTAAATAACAGCTAAAACTTGTGGCATAGGTTTCCTCCACGCTTTAGTTATATTTTCATTTATAATGCTTATAAGCTGACCATAGTCGAAATAAATCTTTCTGTGAGTATAAAATATGTTATTGCTGTGCTGGCTCGGCTATAGAATAAAATTCAAATAAAAAAACCGTCTCAAATGAGACGGTTTTTTATTAGCTTAATCTAATCAAGATTAGATTTTACCTACTAGGTCGATTGAAGGAGCAAGTGTTGCATCGCCTTCTTTCCATTTAGCTGGGCATACTTCACCTGGGTGAGCGTGAACGTATTGAGCTGCTTTTACTTTACGAAGCAGTTCAGATGCATCACGGCCGATACCGCCAGCATTGATTTCAACGATCTGGATTTTACCTTCTGGATCGATAACGAAAGTACCACGGTCAGCAAGACCATCAGCTTCGATTAATACTTCAAAGTTTTTAGCCAGAGTCCAAGTTGGATCGCCTACCATTGGGTATTCGATTTTCTTGATTTCTTCTGAAGAGTCATGCCAAGCTTTGTGAGTGAAATGAGTGTCAGTAGAAACTGAGTAGATTTCAACACCTAGCTGTTTGAATTCAGCATAGTTGTCTGCAAGGTCACCAAGCTCAGTTGGGCAAACAAAAGTAAAGTCTGCTGGATAGAAGAAGAATACAGACCATTTACCTTTCAGGTCAGCTTCAGTAATTTCGATGAACTGGCCGTTCTGATAAGCAGTTGCTTTGAATGGTTTAACTTCAGTATTAATTAAGCTCATCATTGTCTCCATGATTGAGTGTTAGCATTTAAATTTCATGATCTAGAATAGATAATTTTTTATCATTGGTAAAATAGTATTTTTACATTGCTTAAATCGGTAAAACAAATTAAGCCATTTCTATTTTACCTAAGTCTTGTCCGGTTCATTTTTTAAGGCGAAATCTAGAGCCAGACGGGACAAGCATTTTTGCTACGCATATAACATGCCGTCGGACCCTTTAAAATTCAAGGGTTAAAATGAAAAAAACACTAAATATATTAAAGTGAGAATTCTTTCACTGGATGTCATTACGGCGTAAAATAGACAGTTCGTATTTTTATATCAGGAATTGCGCTCGGTGCTGAGTCATTTAAATGTAGATCAACTGGTCATGGCGCGGGACTCTTATCGTTTAAATCGGCTAGGTAAAGGTAAAGATGCAAATCCCAAGCAGTATCAGGAACTTTTTGAAAAATCTAACGCCAAGGTGCGGGCACGTGTAGAACGCCTCCCGAATATTAAACTGAATCAGGATTTGCCAGTCACGCAATATGCGGACAAACTGATTGAAGCAATACAAACGCATCAGGTCATTATTGTGGCAGGGGAAACCGGCTCTGGTAAAACAACACAATTACCCCAGATAGCAATGCTGGCAGGCCGCGGCCTGACGGGAATGATTGGTCATACCCAGCCGAGACGTCTGGCAGCGCGTAGCGTGTCACAGCGTATTGCTGAAGAAGTGGGTGAAAAGCTTGGGGAATCCATTGGCTTTAAAGTCCGTTTTAATGAACAGGGCTCACAGGATTCTATAGTCCGGTTGATGACAGACGGAATTCTGCTGGCTGAGCTGACCCATGATCGTTATCTGACTAAATATGACACGATTATTATTGATGAGGCGCATGAACGTTCACTAAATATTGACTTTATTATGGGCTACCTGAAGCAGCTCATAAAAAAACGTCCTGATTTAAAAGTCATTATTACCTCGGCAACACTAGATGTAAATCGGTTTAGTCATTACTTTAATGGTGCACCAGTCTATGAAGTGGAAGGCCGGAGTTTTCCGGTTGAGGTACGTTATCGTCCGATTTCCGACCTGAACATTGCAGGAAGTGATGATGATGAGTTTGATGACTTCGAAGAAAATTTACCACGTGCAGTAGTTCAGGCTGTAGAAGAGTGCTTCAAGGATGCAGAAGAAAAAGGTCATCCGGAACATGCAGATATCCTGATCTTTTCAAGTACAGAACAGGAGATTCGCGAACTTCAGGAAACTCTGGAAAAACATGGTCCACGGCATACAGAAATCTTGCCACTGTTCGCACGCCTGGGTTTAGGTGAACAGCAGAAAATTTTTAATCCGGGAGGAAAGGGCCGGCGCATTATTATTGCTACTAACGTGGCAGAAACGGCACTGACTGTTCCTAATATTCGCTATGTGATTGATAGCGGTTTTGCCCGTATTTCCCGCTATAGTTATCGCTCGCGCGTACAGCGCTTGCCGATTGAAGCGATATCGCAAGCTGCTGCAAACCAGCGTAAGGGGCGCTGTGGCCGTATTGCGCCTGGGGTCTGTATTCGTCTGTATAGTGAAGAAGACTTTTTAAGCCGGCCAGAATTTACAGAACCTGAGATCAAGCGGACAAACTTGGCTTCAGTCATTCTGCAAATGCAGAGTTTAGGTTTAGGAAATCTTGAAAATTTTGACTTTATTGAGCCGCCTGACCACCGCCTGGTTAATGATGGACGTAAGCTGCTCATTGAACTGGGTGCACTAAACGAGAAAAAAGCTGAGCTGACTAAAATTGGTCAGATGATGGCACGTATGCCAATTGATCCAAGACTTGCCCGCATGATTCTGGGTGGGGCACACTTCGGTGCGTTAAATGAAGCTCTGATTATTGTGAGCGCACTGGCTGTACAGGACCCACGTGAGCGACCTGCGGATAAACAGACTCAGGCGGATCAGAAACATGCTTTATTTAAAGAAGCTGATTCAGATTTTCTATTTTATTTGAAGCTCTGGTCAACTTTAAAAGGCAACAAGGATAACCAGCTAAGTGAAAATAAACGTCGCGCATTTGCACGTCAGCATTTTTTAAGCTGGCTACGTTTACGTGAATGGAAACAGACTCATAAACAACTTGTTGAACTGGCTGAAGGCTTAAAGCTGAGTTTTAATGATAAACCTGCCAGTTATGAAAACCTGCACCGAGCCCTGCTAACCGGATTACTTTCCTTTATTGCCAACAAGACTGATGAAAAAAATGTCTATATGGCGGTGCGCCAGCAAAAGGCACGAATTTTTCCTGCTTCTGTTTTACATAAGGCGGGTGCATCTTGGGTAATGGCTTTTGAAATGGTAGAAACTTCACAGGTCTATCTACGGACATTGGCTAAAATTGAACCGGAATGGATTTTGCTAGCAGCCCGTGATTTGCTGAAGCATCACTATTTTGAGCCACACTGGTCGAAAAAAACAGGTATTGTAAATGCCTATGACCAGATTTCGCTATTTGGTTTAATTATTGAGCCAAAACGCCTGACCAATTTTGAAAAAGTTGATCAGGCAGCAGCTCATGAGATTTTCCTGCGAGATGCTCTCACAACCGGTAACCTGGGCATTATACCGCCATTTCTAAAACATAACCTGCTTAAACTTGAAGAAGTAGAGCGGGTAGAAGACAAGCTGCGCCGACGTGATCTGGTTGTAGATGAAGAAACTGTCTATCAGTTTTATGCTTCTAAAATTCCTTCTGAAATTGCCAGCCGACGCAGTTTTGAAGACTGGCTGGCTACAGTTGAGGCCAAAGAACCGCGTTTCTTATATGTCGATGAAGAGTCACTCTGGCTGAATGACCGTCCGACTACACAGCAGTTTCCGGATTATCTTCAAAATGGACAGTTACGTTTGGCTGCAAGTTACCGCTTTGACCCAAGCCATGATGAAGACGGGGCTACAGTAAAAATTCCATTACAGGCATTAGCGCAGGTCAATGAAGAGATCTGGTCTTGGGGAATTCCAGGCTGGCGTCAGGAACTGGTTGAGGCCTTGCTTAAATCTTTGCCAAAGGATAAACGACGTAATCTGGTGCCGATCACGGATACTGCACGCAAGTTGCTGCGTGAGGTACAGGATAAGGATTTGCAGCGTCATGTTCTGAATTATCTGACATTTGCCTTGCGGGGTGAACAGATTACAGAGAAGGATTTTTCAGTTGAACGGATTGATCAGTACCTGATTCCTTTTATCAAGGTAACTGATGAAAAAGGCCGAGTGATTGAAAAAGGACGTGATCTGGCAGAGCTAAAAGCACGTTGCCGTCAGGAAACCCAGCGACCGGTAAAACAGCTGAAAGGTGAATATAAAACTTTTCCGGAAAGCTTTATTTTTGAAGCCACTCAGAAAGTAACAGGCGTAGTGATAAAACAGTATCAGGCTCTGGTTCCGGTAAAAAGCTTTAGTGAGATAGAAGCTAAAGATGAATCAGGTGTTGTTATACAAAGTTTTAATGATCAGGCCGAAGCCATTAAACAGCATCGTGAAGGAGTAATTCGTCTGATTCACATGCAGTTAGGTGACCTGATACGTCAGCTTAAAAAGCAGTTGGGTAAGCCTCTGGCTCTGGCTTATTCGCCATTAGGTGACCGGGCCAAACTGGAGCAAATGCTGGTATATGCGACTTTGCAAATGGCATTAACTGAACTGCCGGTGAATGCCGAAGAGTTCCAGAATGTACTGGCAGAGGTTAAGGGAAATTTCCTGAGTTATGGCCAGCAGGCTTTGGCAGCACTCAGCGATATTTTTATTCAGTGGCAAGATATTCGCCGTAAACTGCTCGTGCTTGATCCGGAAATTTTTGGGCGTAGTATTGATGATATTGAAGATCAGCTTGACCTGATGCAACTGGGCGATTTCGTTTATACCCAGCCGCCTGAGGTATGGGCAGAATTTCCACGTTATTTGAAGGCCTTGGTTCTGCGTCTGGAGCGTTTGCCTAATAACCTGCAACGTGATGAAGCTGCTATTGCCCAGGTTGACCCGTGGATGGACAAGTTATTCAGTGTCCGTAACAATCCGAAATCTATAGACTTTTACTTTATGCTTGAAGAATTACGTATTTCCCTGTTCTCCCAGCCTATGAAGACCAAAATACCTGTTTCTGCAACTCGACTGCAAAAACTATGGGATCGGCTCGGAATCAGTTAAAATACCGTCATTCTTTAAAAGGAGTTTTACATGGGCATCCGCATTACTGGTACTGGCTTGTTTCATCCTGAAAATGTCATTACCAACGAAGAGTTAGTTGAAAGTTTAAATGCTTATGTGGAACAGTATAACCTAGAAAATGCTGAAAAAATTGCTGCAGGTGAACTAGAGCCCCGCCGTGGTTCAAGTGCTGAATTTGTTGAAAAGGCATCAGGCGTCAAGCGTCGTTATGTGTCTGAAAAAACTGGTATTCTTGACCCGAAACGTTTGCGTCCACATTTGCAGGAACGTGCTGATGACCAGCTGTCGTTACAGGCAGAGTGGGGCGTAATTGCTGCCAAGCAGGCGATGGAAAATGCTGGTGTTACACCTGAAGATATTGATGTCGTGATTCTGGCATGTTCAAACATGCAGCGCGCTTACCCGGCAGTTGCTATTGAAATTCAGACTGCTCTGGGAATTCAGGGGTATGCCTATGACATGAACGTGGCATGCTCTGCAGCGACCTTTGGCCTGAAACAGGCTCATGATGCCATTAAGACAGGCGCGCGTCGTGTATTGCTGGTCAATGTTGAAATTACATCTGCGCATTCTGATTTCCGTTCACGTGACAGTCACTTTATTTTTGGTGATGTAGCGACTGCTTCTATTATTGAAAATACAGACAGCAAATCTGGCTTTGAAATTCTGGACACACAACTGTTTACTCAATTTTCCAACAATATTCGTAATAATTTTGGTTTTTTAAATACTAGTGAAAATGCCAATATTGATGACAAGCGTTTCCGTCAGGATGGCCGCAAAGTATTTAAGGAAGTATGTCCGCTGGTCGCAAAAATGATTACTGCTCAACTTGAGAAAAACAGTATTCAGCCTAATGAAGTAAAACGCTTCTGGTTACATCAGGCCAATGCCAGCATGAATGAATTAATCTTGAAGCTGGTAGTAGGCAAAGAAGCAGCCCAGCCAGGGCTTGTTCCAATTATTCTGGATGAATTTGCCAATACTTCTTCTGCCGGGGTCATTATTGCCATGCACCGCACAGCACACGAAGTAAACGATGGTGAATATGGAATTCTGTGCTCGTTTGGTGCAGGTTATTCTGTAGGCTGTATTCTGGTACAAAAGCACGTAGTATAAAAATATCTTGTTAAACTCTTAAGAAGGGTACAGTTTAGGCTGTGCCCTTTTTATTGCATTTGTATAGTGAGTAAAAGGGTAGCTTTAACCCGGCTCAAAGTGCAATCTGATGTTCTTTTAGACATTGTCTTAATACGCTAAATGCTACAAGCATGTCTTTCTCCTTTACACAGGCGAAGCCCAGTAGCAGTCCGGCTTGTGAGCGGGTTGCATCCGAATAATAGCGTGATAAAGGTCTTACTTTGACACCACGCGAAAGGGCCATTCTGGCAATTGCAACGTCATCACTATGCTCTGGCAGCTTGAGGACCAGGTGTAACCCTGCTGCATGACTAAATTCATGAATAAACTCTGTGCCCAGATAGCGCTCAATCAGTTCAATTAGAAATGCACGGCGTTTACCATACAAAATTCGCATCCGACGGATATGAGCGGCATAATGACCTTCTTGAATAAATTCAGCCAGTGCCCGCTGTGTAAGTAAATGCCCGCCCCGATAAAGCTCGGCAGCTACCGTTTTCAGTGATTCGACCAGACTTTTAGGAATGACCATATAACCGATCCGTAAAGCCGGGTAAATCGTTTTACTGAACGTTCCCATATAAATGACGGGCGTATTTTCTTCCAGTCCCTGCAAGGAGGGAAAAGGCTGGCCGGAAAAGCGAAATTCACTGTCGTAGTCATCTTCAATTATCCAGCTGCCGTGATAACGGGCCAGGTTTAACAGTTGTCGGCGTCTGGATACGCTCAAGTGCGAACCAAGCGGATACTGATGTGAGGGAGTAACAAAGATCAGTTTAGGAACGGAAGACGTATGATCAGGAATAAGACCTTCATGATCAACGGGTACCGGATTAATACACAGTCCATTGATCCGTAAAATATTACGCGCACCCCAGTATCCCGGATCTTCAATCCAGACCTGATCACCGGCATCGCATAAAGAGCGTGAAACCAGATCTACTGCCTGATGAATACCTTCAGTAATTAGAATCTGGTCAGCCTCACAGCGTACAGAGCGCGCAACCCGCAAATAATCTGCTAATGCCTGTTTAAGTTCAAGACAGCCCCCGTCATTGCTATAGATGAGCCGTGAAATTTCCGGCTGGCGGCTTAAACGGTTCAGAATCCGACCAAACTCGGCGTGTGGAAATTCGGTAACGTCTGGTGCGCCTGGCACAAAAGCACCCCACTGATAGGGGGATGCGGCTGCACTTTCAAGAAATGCAGTACCACGCTTAGACAGATGCTTTAACTGTTGCTGGTTGGGCTGTTCTGCCAGATGTTCATGTCCCGGTACCGTCAGATAGCTCTCCGGCAGGTTTTCAGCGACCCAGCTGCCACGTCCCGTATGTGCCTGAATATAACCTTGTGCCTGTAAATGCTCATAGGCATTCAAGATAGTATTACGTGAAACCTTGAGTTCATGAGCCAGATCACGCGAAGCCGGTAGCCGTGTTTTAGGCGGTAAAATACCTTCTGTGATGGCATCACGTAAACAGCAGAATACCCGGTGATATAGAGCTCCCTCGGTCTGTTTCTGTAAGCGCTGTAACAGATGGTCTCCTAACAAGCTAAGCAATTGGCTCTCTCCGGTTTATTAAAAATGGCTCTCGTTTCTGGCCCCATAAAGCATGAAATTATAAAACCTTATGGATGGGCCAGCAGGTTCAACCCTGGAGCTGAACATATACTCAGGCTTAATTTACTGAAATTCAAGGGTCTTAAAACAAGCAGGATTGATCAGAAGATGAATCTGAACCCGTTATAAAAGCATAACAGGAAATTAGAAACCTAAGTCATCAAGGACTATAATTTATAAGGAATTCATCATGTCAGAAGAGACCATACAAGGCGCAGTACCTTTTACCGTTGCAGAGTGCAAAGAAGCGCCTGTCAAATCTTTAAGTTTTCTGGAAGGCGTTGCAATGATTGTCGGCACCAATATTGGTGCAGGTATTCTTTCTATAGCCTATGCAGCGCGTAAGGCAGGTTTTATGCCCTTGCTATTCTGGTTAATTGTCGCTGGTATTTTGACCACCATTACCATGCTATATGTTGCCGAGTCAACATTAAGAACCCGGGCACATCTGCAACTAAGCGGCCTGTCCGAGCGTTATGTAGGTGCTTTAGGCTCATGGATTATTTTCGCAGCGGTTTGTGTTAATTCAATGGGTGCATTAATCGCCTATATGAGTGGTAGTGGTGAGCTGCTGAATTCGCTGACCGGCCTGCCAAGGTCACTCGGCAGTCTTATTTTCTTTATTCCCGCGGCAGGAATATTATGGCTCGGGTTAAAAGCGATTGGCCGTAGTGAAAAAGGAATCTGTATATGCATGGTTGCTATGCTGGCAATTTTATTCGGTGCGACATTGCTCAATGAAAAAACCCAGTTTGTAAATCTGATGCAGGGCAACTGGATCTATATGATTCCAGTATTTAATGTCGTGGTGTTCTGTTTTTCTGCCCAATATATCGTGCCAGAAATGGCACGTGGTTTTAGTGATAAGCCTGAGCAGCTGCCAAAAGCTATTATTACCGGTATGGTAATTACATTTATTCTGCTGGCTGCGGTACCGATGTCCGTGATTGCTCTTAGTGGTCTGGATAACATTACCCAGGTAGCAACTTTAAGCTGGGGCAAGGTACTGGGTAATTGGGCCTTTTTCTCTGCTAACCTGTTTGCCTTGTTTGCAATGCTGACTTCGTACTGGGGGCTAGGTGGCAGTCTGGTTACAAATATCGGTGATCGTTTTAAACTGGCAATTCATACCGATATGAAAAAGCGTCTTCTGGTCATGGCCATTGTAACTCTTCCACCATTTTTGCTGGCTTATAGCGGTATGGTCTCTTTCGTTAATGCTCTTTATATCGCGGGAACATTTAGCGGTGTAGTCCTGTCTATCATGCCCATGCTTATTTTAAAAGGTGCGCGTGCGCGTGGAGATATTCAACCTTCATGGACATGCAGCTCTGCCATTACTCACCCGGGCATTAAAATTCTGATTATTCTTATCTATTTTGCCAGTGCTGTTTATGCTATTGCTGCATTATTCAAATTATTGCCAGCTGGCTGGTAATTTTTATTGTTTCTAAACCTTAACTGCTCATTTATGAAACCGGTAAAGCGATTTGCTTTACCGGTTTTTAATGATTTTAAGCTGGAGAAAACTATTTATATTTCTTAAATAAAATATTAAAAAGACACCATTTTACCTGGATTCATTAAAGCTCCCACACCATAAGCACTTTTTGCAATTGGAATCACAACAGGGGCCAGAGTGCGCGCAAACAGGATGTTGGCATGATCAATCTGGGTGAGCATTTTAAAATCACTAGATTGACCAATAAAATCTGCTGCAATGGCTTTACCAATACGCACAGTCTGGGCAACACCGTGGCCACTCCAGCCATGCACGGCATAAATTGGAAACTTACTCCCGAACTTACGGCTGTCTACAGCACCATTGACTGTCAAATCAGTGGTACCACTCCAGACAAAATCGATTTCAACCTGCTTGAGCTGTGGGAAAACTGTATGAATACGATTTTTTAAATAGTTCAAGGTCTTCTCTGGTGACCAGCAGCTACCTGTACCTTGTCCGCCAAACAACAACCGGTTCTGTGTGACCGGGCGATAATAGTCAATCTGAAATTGGGTGTCGTAAACCGGATGCTCCTCAGGCAGAAGCTCATGAATATCAAGCTCAAGCGGAGCAGTGGTACTAACGTAAGTATAGAAGGGAAGCGTCGTCTGTTTTTTCTGTGGAAGCAACTTAAATGATGCATGATGTACAGCCATCACTACACTTTTACGTGCCTTGACTGTACCAGTTGCTGTTCTGACATAAACGCCGTCTTCGGCTTCTTCAATTGCAATTACTTCAGTCTGTTCATACACGATACCCCCATTTTTGCAGAAGGCATAAATCAGGCCACGGTTTAGAGCAAGTGGATGAATCTGGCCGCCTAACTCATCAATCAGCCCGCCGGTATAATAGTCTGATTTAATGTATTCACCTAATTCGTGTTTACCTACAATACGTGTATGGTCTTCACCCAGATATTTACGGGCATCTGCGCCTTGGGTAAGACCAACCAGATGACCTTGATGAACCGCAGCAGTAATGTGTCCCCGTTTTCGCTGAAAATCCAGACCGTATTTTTCAGAGATTTCATCAATTAACCGCATCGCCTCTGTAGAAGTAAAATGCCAGAGTTTTTTTGCATCTTCATAGCCAAAATGTTCTGCCATTTCACCTGCTTCCCAGCGGGCCAGACCAGGTGTCAACTGGCCACCATTACGCCCCGAAGCGGCACTACCAACACGATTTTTCTCAAGTATAACAGTTTCGACCCCCTGTTCAGCCAGATGTAATGCAGTAGAGGCGCCTAGCAGGCCTGAACCAATGACAACCACATCACATTCACAATCAGTTTGCAGGGCATTAAATTCATGCCAGTCTGCCAGAGAACTTTCATAGTAATTTGCCGGATGGTCAGCCTGTAGATGACGGGGATTAACCCAGTTCCATTCTTTACCTGCCTGTTGAGTGGTTGACTGCTTAAAAACAACATCATTTAATATTATAGGTTTAGATATATTTAACATGGCTTTTGACCTCAATGAATTAATAAACATTGCTGATAGCAATATTCTGCTTTTTAAATTTTTTGTAAAAGAAAACGGAGATACCGGCCAATAACCAGATACAACCAAATATCAAGGAAGAATGATCCAGATTGAACCAGAGGCACAAGATGGCACAGACCGAAATAAATGGTAAAACCAGGTTGAGGAACTTATTTCTGAGTCCTCTGCGTTGCTGTTTTTTAATATAAAATTGCATAAATACTGAAAAATTCACCGCAGTAAAGGCGACCAGAGCACCAAAACTGATCAGGCTAACGACTTGGGCGAGATCCAGAAAAGCTGCACTCATTGAAATGAGGCCGACAAATAATACCGAAAAAAGTGGCGTACCGAGTTTAAAGTGAACTGCACCAAAGAATTTACGCGGGAAAATACCATCTCTGCCCATGATATGCAAAAGCCGCGAGGCACTGGCATGGGTAGCAAGGCCGGAAGCAAAGGTATTCATAATCTGCCCACACAGGAAAACCGACTGAAAAAAGGCTCCACCTACATAAAGCACAATTTCTGGCAGGGCTTCACTCGGATTATTGAAACGGACATTGCTGGGAAAATAAAGCTGGATAAACCAAGATGCACTAATAAAGATCAAACCGCCAATAAGGGTGGTCATCAGTACCGCACGTGGGATATTCCGCTTCGGGTCTTTGGTTTCAGCAGATAATGTCGTGACTGCATCAAAACCTAAGAATGAAAAACATAAAATTGATGCGCCAGCGATAAGTGGTAAAAGCTCATGATCTCCATTCCATAAGGGCGTAAGAGTCAGAACATGCTCATAACCTTGAGAAGAGCCTATACCCTGAATTACCAGATAAACAAATATAACCATGAGAATAATAGGCGCAAAAACAAAAGCCAGACTTAAGTTGGCTAATATGTTGATACGAAAACAATTCACCAGCGTGACAGCACTTGCAGAAATCATGACCCAAGCCCAATAAGGAACATCTGGAATCAGGGCAGTGAGGTAAATGGAAGCGAGTAACACATTAATGAGCGGAAGTAGGAGATAATCCAGCAGCGCGCACCAGCCAACAAAAAAGCCGTATTGTGGACCACAGCTTTCAGCAGTATAGGTATATGCTGAACCTGCTTTTTCAGATTCACGACTAAAACGCGCATAACTCCATGCAGTTAGCACCATTGCAATTAATGCCAGTATATAAGCTAAAGGTACGTGTCCATCGGTAACACCCGAAACAATGCCAAAGGTATCAAATACCGTCATCGGAGTCATGTAGGCAATACCAATAATAATGACTTGCCAGAGGGTCAGTTTTTTTAAATTTACAGTAGTTTTTTCCATATTATAAAAGCCCTTATATTTCTGTTTGCTACCCTGCAATTTTTAAGCCAGTCACTGATATGTTGCTGATATAAATAAAATAAGCATAAAGAATATGTGCCCAAACTTTTAAGTTCAGGTTCTTGTAATTTATAAGGTGGCTTGGCTTCTAATCAGAGGCTCAATTTAAAGCCTTTACCCATAACTGGTTTAAAGCTATAAAACCAGTAGCTGCAAGGGCTGGGATGACCGCACAATTGTACTAGCCATAGGCGTATGTCTCACCAGAGTACCCGTGCGAAAACCTTTTGTGTTGGAGGTAATTACACGGGCTGTATCATTAATAATTACAGCAGCCTGCTTGATTTTGCGAAGGCTAGGCAGAAAAACTTTTTCAAGTGAAGAGACCAGTAAGTCAATAGCAATTACCCCTACAAACTGGCTTTGTACCATTACGGGATAGGCTGTGGTAATTGTGTAGGCACCGTTACAGATATAGTCGACATAAGGCCCTTGAATATAGGGCTGTTTACTGCATGCTGGCTGTTGAAACCAGTCAAAGGACCGGAAATCGAGAAAACGCTGGGCATTCTGGTAGTTTTCAAGTTTAGCCTGTTGCAGTTCATCACCTTTTTTAAACCACCATTCCAGTGTCCAGTAATCTTTTTCTTCCTGGTTTTCGGGAGTATATCCTGCAAAACCAATCCCATGGGTATAAGTCGATTTTTCTAATGCAGCCTTAATTTCATATTGTAAAGCTTGACGCTCCTCAGTCGACAGTTTAATACCGCGACCCGGATCTATTATACGTCGAGATAAAATATGGCTGGGCTGCTGGGCCAATTGCTGTGCAGTTGAAGTGGTCTCACTTATAACCTGCTCGAGTAACATCTGGAGCTGTTCTATATATAATTCTGTTTTCATTCCTTTATATCCTTGTCCTTGTTATTTCACCGTCTGGATAGGAACATGCAACGTTCCGGTATATCTATTCTTGTTATGCGATGGACAGTTTGTACTCAAGCATCTGGTCAGTCAGCATTGAGATAATTTTTTTGGTGTGCAGTGCTGCCTGAGCTTCATCTGCCTGATCTAGCAATGGCAATAATTGTTGATACTGCTCAACTACATCTATATGAAAGTCTGTATCCTGATAAAGTATCGCAACCAGAGGGGCCCACTCTGCCTGAATAGAAAGCTCCTGATTGGCTAGTCTTGAGGACTGTGCAAACGAAGTTAGAGTTAACAGACAGCGCATATCGGTTTGTGCGCGGGTATCCGGTTGTATAGCCTGTGCAAACAAATGGATCAGTTCCTTCATTTTTGAAAGATCTTGTGTTGTCGTGCGCTGGGCAGCCAGATATACACTATGGCCAAGAATGGCGCTATGGTATTCGCCCAGATCTGCCAGATAATCACTGCTGGCCTGCCGCAAGGGATGCTGCTCTAGCAACAGATCAGGAGAAATTTCACAGATAAAACTTCCACCGTTACGTCCACGTCGCGTATCAATCAGGCCTTTTACTCTCAAGGTGTTTAATGCTTCACTAACCGTAATAGGTGATACTCCCATAAGGCGGGCCAAATCGGCCTCATTTGGAAGCTGTTCATTACTTTTGAGCAGACCGGAAATGATTGCATTTTCTAGCCGTCCTACCACCTGTTCCGAGCGCGTGGCCTGCTCGATAGGCGCAAATATAATGGTGTGTGCTGTCATGGCTAACTCTCTTTAAAGCCAGGCATAAAATACCCGGCTCAGGAAGCGGCTAATCTTTAAAATACGCCATAGCGATGTACAGCCTGGTCATCTTGGGGAACTGGAGCAATTGCATCCCAGAGTTCAACGATTTTACCGTCTTCTACACGCCATAATTCAAAATAGGCATGACGTGTACCTGCAATACTTCCTTCAGAGTGGGTCAAGACAAACTGGCCATCGGCAATGGTGCGATGAATTTTCGAGTATAGCAAACCTTGACCTTCGTTACGGATTTTGTTGAGGAAATCGATCACTGCTACAGTACCGTCGCCAATATCAGGACTATGCTGCTGAAATAATTCGCCGTTAGCATAATCTCTGAAGCCTTCATAATCACCTTCAATCAGCGTACGGGTAAAAAATTCTTTTACCAGTGACCGGTTATGTTCTTCCTGACCAGTCTTTGCTACCTCAGTGGGCCCATCAAGCTGGGTACGGCCACTAAGATTGGCTGCTGCTTCAGGTACCAATCCGTCCCAATGTTCTACAATTTTGCCATCTTTAACCCGGTAAATATCAAAACCGACCAGTGGCTGTTCATCTAGCCCTTCAAAGCGTCCATGAATAGCGACCAGATCGCCATCGGCCAAGATGCGAACAGCTTCATGTTTAAGATTTGGACAGTCTTGTACCAGTTGACGCAAACCAGAAAGCCCATCTGCGACCAGAGGCGAGTGTTCAATAAAGTCTGCCGAGAAGTAACGTTCAAGCGCACTGGTGTCATGCAGGCTGAACAGTTCATGATGCGCAGTTCCGACCAGTGCTTTAATTTCCTGTTGATTCATGTTTAGCTCCAGCCTGACTAGTCGTTTGAACTCATTACGTGCTTGATACGGGTATATTCTTCAAAACCGTAACCTGACAGGTCTTTACCATAACCTGATTTTTTGAAGCCGCCGTGTGGCATTTCAGCAGTCAGCGGAATATGCGTGTTGACCCATACTGTACCAAAATCAAGTTCGCGGCTGAGACGTGTAGCACGCCCGTGATCTCTGGTCCATACACTTGAAGCCAAGCCGTATTCAACATTATTGGCTTTATAAATGGCATCTGTTTCATCACTAAATTTTTGTACGGTAATCACTGGACCAAAAATTTCATTTTGAATTGCTTCATCCTGCTGTTGCAGACCGGTAATCACTGTAGGTTCAAAATAATAGCCTGGACGGTCAGCATGATGACCACCAGTTTCAATTTTGGCATGTGAGGGCAGACGTTCAATAAAGCCTGTCACATGTTTAAGCTGGTTGGCATTATTGAGTGGGCCATATAAGGCATTTTCATCATCTGGTTCACCGAACCGAGTGTTCTTTGCAGCAGCCACCAGTTTCTGCACAAATTCGTCATGTACTGCTTCAGATACAATTACTCGGGTTGCGGCGGTACAGTCTTGCCCGGCATTAAAGAAGCCGGTCATGGCTATCATCTCAGCCGCCTTGTCGAGGTCGGCATCTTCAAAAACCAGAACCGGAGCTTTACCTCCAAGTTCCAAGTGAGCCTTGGCAAGATTGGCCGCAGCAGAGGCTGCCACCTGTAAACCGGCACGCACTGAACCGGTAATCGATACTAAGGCTGGAACTTTATGTGAAACCACCTTGGAGCCTACATCTGCCTTACCTAGCACCACGTTAAAAGCGCCTTTTGGAAAAAATGGTGCTGCAATTTCTGCCAGCAGTAAAGTGCTTTCCGGTGTGGTATCACTAGGTTTAAGCACAACGGTATTGCCTGCAGCCAGTGCAGGTGCAATTTTCCAGACAGCCATCATGAGTGGATAGTTCCAGGGTGTTACCTGACCGACTACACCCACTGGCTCACGGCGGATACTGGACGTTAAGCCTTCCAGATATTCAGATGTTGCTGTCCCTTCCAGTAAACGTGCTGCGCCTGCAAAAAAGCGGATCTGGTCCGCACATATTGCTACTTCTTCAGAAGCGATCAGATGCTTAAGCTGTCCAGTATTACGGCTCTGTGCTTCAATTAGGCGGTCTGCATTGGTTTCAATAGCATCGGCCAGGCTTAGTAAAGCTTTCTGGCGTGCAGAGGGCGTAGTCCGTCCCCAAGTTTTAAATGCTTCTTTAGCAGCAGCATAAGCGGCATCTACTTCTGCTTCAGTTGCATTAGGCGACTGTGCATATAGTTCTCCAGTTACCGGACTGATCAGATCAAAATAATTATTGTCTTGCGGTTCAGAATATTCACTATTAATAAAATGTTTTAGTTTTACAGCCGTCATTTTTTACTCTTCCTTGGTTATAAAATATTATATATAAAACTATATGTATTATGTTTTATTTAAACTGTCAAATTATTTTTTTAAAAAGAAATAAAAGCAGGAGTAAGCAAAAAAATTTATCTAATTATTTTAGTAATTAGTAAGTAACTAAAAAGATTAACTTAATTTTTAAAAACCTAACATAACCTTGAAGGGAAAATAATTTTTTTATCTAACCTATTAAGATTCTCTATTTTTTATAGCAAAACAGATTGGCTCCTAAAGAAGAACAAGAAATGGCTCTCGTCAGAATTGGGTAAAAGGGTGAGATTAAAGCAGTCATCAGTCGTCAGACAAGCCTAGAGCAGGAACTGACGGTGCTTAAATAAAAATGAGGTACAAAAAATGGATTCTAAACATACTGATATTAACAGCCGCAAGCAGCAGGCCACTCCACGCGGTGTAGGCATTATGTGCTCATGGTATGTAGAACGTGCAGAGAACGCCACTCTGTGGGACATGGATGGGCGTGAATATACTGACTTTGCAGGCGGGATTGCCGTACTGAACACTGGTCATCGCCATCCGAAAGTGATTGCAGCAGTAACTGAACAGCTCGGCAAATTTACTCATACGGCATACCAGGTTGCACCTTATGAAAGCTATGTATCTTTAGCTGAGCGTATTAACCAGCGTGCGCCTATTGAAGGGCCAGCAAAAACAGCTTTCTTTACCACAGGTGCAGAAGCTGTAGAAAATGCGGTCAAAATTGCCCGGGCTGCCACCGGTCGTTATGGCATTATCACATTTAGTGGCGGTTTTCATGGCCGTACTTTTATGACTATGGCAATGACGGGTAAAACAGCACCTTATAAACGTGATTTTGGTGTCATGCCGGCAGGTGTATTCCATGGCCGCTATCCATCGCAGTCACAGGGAATCAGTGTGGACGATGCAATGGAAAGCATTGAAAATATTTTCAGTACTGACATGGTACCTCAAGATGTTGCCGCTATTGTACTTGAACCGGTACAGGGGGAAGGTGGTTTCAATGTCGCACCTCAGGAATTTCTGGTGCGTTTGCGTGAGCTCTGCGACCAGCACGGTATTTTACTGATAGCCGATGAAGTGCAGACCGGTTTTGCCCGTACCGGACAACTGTTTGCTATGCAGCATTACAGTATCAAGGCAGATATGATTACTATGGCTAAAAGCCTCGGCGGCGGTTTCCCGATTTCTGGCGTAGTGGGTCGTGCCGAAATAATGGATACCCCGAACCCGGGAGGACTGGGCGGTACTTATGCTGGTAATCCGCTGGCTGTAGCGGCTGCACATGCAGTAATTGATGTGATCGAAGAAGAACAGCTTTGCGAGCGTGCACATGTACTGGGTTCACAGCTCATCAAAACCCTGGAACAGCTTAAAGTTACCAGCTCCATGATTCAGGATATACGTGGTCTGGGTTCTATGGTCGCGGTAGAGCTTGAATATGCTGAGCAGGCAAAAGCGATTCAGGAATATGCCATGAGCCAAGGTCTTTTGCTGCTGACTTGTGGTAAATCAGCGAATGTTATCCGTTTTCTATATCCACTCACTATTCCGGCTGAACAGTTCCAGAAAGCTCTGGATATTCTGAAAGCCGGTTTCACAGCAGTCACCCAGCAAAATCTGGAGCGCTCTGCATGATCCAGCAAAATTTACAGTATTTACTGGACCATCCCGACATCACTTTTACCCAGCCTTCAGCTGATCATTATATCTGTGTACAGGATGCTGCTACAGGAGAACAGCTGGCTTGGGTCAGAACTTATGACCGTGTGGCTATAGAAAATGCTATTCAACGTGCTGAACAGGCACAGGCTGTCTGGAAACAGCAGACTGCCCTGCAAAAAGCTGATCTACTGTGGAACTGGTACCGCCTGATGCTCAAGCATCAGGAGGATCTGGCACAGATCCTGACTGCCGAACAGGGTAAACCGCTGTCAGAAGCACGGGGCGAGATTAGTTATGCTGCATCTTTCATCCGCTGGTTTGCTGAGCAGGCTCGTCGTGTAGATGGAGAGGTTTTGACATCATCTCAGGCACAGCAACGGTTACTGGTAATTAAACAGCCAATCGGAGTAACAGCGGCAATTACACCCTGGAACTTTCCGGCCGCCATGATTACCCGCAAGGTAGGACCAGCACTTGCTGCGGGTTGTTCAATGCTGATTAAGCCAGCAGAACAGACGCCACTTAGTGCTTATGCACTGGAGGTTCTGGCATTACAGGCAGGTATTCCAAAAGATGTCATGATTACACTGAGCGGCGAATCAATTGAAGTTGGCCAGACTTTATGCGAAAGCGACGTTGTCCGCAAGCTGAGCTTTACCGGTTCAACCGAGGTCGGCCGCATTCTCATGAAACAGTGTGCGCCAACAATTAAAAAGCTGTCACTCGAACTTGGGGGGAATGCGCCGGTTATTGTATTTGATGATGCCAATCTGGATCAGGCTGTAAAGGGAATAATGGCTAGCAAATTCCGTAACAGCGGCCAGACCTGTGTATGTGCAAACCGTATTTATATACAGGAAGGTATTTATGATGCAATCAGTGAACGTGTGATTGCTGAAGTTGCCAGGTTAAAAGTGGGTGACGGCCGACAGTCTGAAATAACACAAGGCCCACTGATTGACGAAGCTGCAATTGAGAAGGTCCAGTCGCACATTGAAGATGCCGTTAGCAAAGGTGCAAGCATCCGTACAGGCGGCAAACGGCTAAATCAAACCAGCACATTTTTTGAGCCAACCGTTTTAACTGGTGTCACTCAGGAAATGAAAATTTCTCGTGAAGAAACTTTTGGTCCACTGGCTCCATTATTCAGTTTTAGTACTGAAGAAGAGGTAATCCAGATGGCAAACAACACAGAATTCGGGTTAGCTGCTTACCTGTTTACACAAAGTACAGCCCGGCAGTGGCGTGTGGGGGAAGCGCTGGAATACGGCATGGTAGGCATCAATACTGGCCTGATTTCAACAGAAGTTGCTCCTTTCGGTGGTATAAAACAGTCAGGGCTGGGGCGCGAAGGCTCGCAGCATGGGATTGATGAATACCTGGAAATGAAATATTTATGTGTTGATATAAGTAACTAAAATTCAAAAATATCACATAGCCTGAGTGGTGGAAAATTTTTTCATCTCTCGGGCTATGTTGATATATGTTAAAGGTTCTTCACTTCTATATAGAAGTCCACCACTATAAGAACTTCTCCCATGCACATTAGAATTTCCTGAAGGAAACAGTTATGTCTAATCTTTCTTATATTAATGAAGAGGCAGGCGCCTGGAATACCTATCTGGCCCAGATTGATCGGGTGGCTCCATATCTGCAACATCTTGCTGATTATATTGATACTTTAAAACGTCCCAAACGTGCTCTTATTGTCGATGTGCCCATTGTAATGGATGACGGAACCATTCGGCATTTTGAGGGCTACCGGGTACAACATAATCTGTCCCGCGGTCCGGGGAAAGGAGGTATTCGTTACCATCCAGATGTGGATCTGAATGAAGTCACCGCGCTGGCTGCCTGGATGACCATTAAAACAGCTGTAGTCAATCTGCCTTTTGGTGGTGCCAAAGGCGGGATTCGAGTTGATCCGCGCGCTTTATCAACCCGTGAACTGGAACGGTTAACGCGTCGTTATACCAGTGAAATTGGCCATATTATTGGCCCACAAAAAGATATTCCGGCTCCTGATGTGGGCACTAATCAGAATGTCATGGGCTGGATCATGGATACTTATTCATCAAATAAGGGCTATACAGTGACGGGTGTAGTTACGGGCAAACCGGTCCATTTAGGGGGGTCACTGGGACGTGTCAAAGCTACTGGCCGTGGTGTGTATATTACCGGACGTGAGGCTGCCAAAAAAAATAATCTGGCGATTGATGGTGCTAAAGTCGCCGTACAGGGGTTTGGTAATGTGGGCAGTGAAGCAGCAAATCTGTTCGCACAGGCAAATGCCAAGGTGGTATGTATTCAGGACCATACCGGTACGATCCTGAATAATAATGGTATTGATCTGGACGCTTTACGAATTTATATGGAAGAGCATCCAGGTGTACTCGGTTTTCCAGGTGCTACGCCTATAACTAATGACGAGTTTTGGGATGCTGAAATGGATATCCTGATTCCGGCAGCGCTTGAGGGACAAATTACTGTTGAACGTGCTGAAAAATTAAAAGCCAGGCTGGTTTTGGAAGGCGCAAACGGTCCGACCTATCCTGAAGCTGATGACGTGTTGCTGCAACGGGGCATTACGGTGGTGCCAGATGTTATCTGTAATGCCGGAGGGGTAACTGTCAGTTATTTTGAATGGGTACAGGATATTTCAAGCTACTTCTGGACTGAAGAAGAAATTAATCAGCGTTTGGATAAACTGCTTATTCAAGCAATTCATGATGTCTGGAATACTGCTGAGGCCAAGAAATGTACTCTGCGTACCGCTGCCTATATTCTGGCATGTGAACGAATTCTGATTGCACGTAAAGGTCGCGGCATCTTCCCGGGTTAACTTTTAACCGGCAGATAAATACTAAAACCATTGTGAGAAAAACCCAAACAGGATCTATAGATTGATCAGGTTTGGGTATTTAACAGTCAAAAACTATTTGTAAATTAGTATATAAATAAGCAAATAACTTTACCGTTTTAAGATTCAAATTAATTCTCTGTATGCCTGAGCTGACGAATGAGTTGCTCGGCATTAAATGCACCGGTTAGACGGAGCTCACGTTTTTCCTGCCCATCCGGCTGTAAAAACAGAACCGTTGGAGGTCCCAGAATTTCCCGTTCAGATAAAATCTCATCCTGAGAAGGCTGATAATGAGACAGGTCAAGTTTGATTCTTTGCCATGATTTTAATGCTCCTTGTACATCTGCACGTGGCGTAATATCGCGCTCGATAGGCTGGCAAGCAACACACCAGTCCGCATACACATCAATCACGATAGGACGCCGAATTTGACGGGCTTTGGCCAGTACTTGATTTAATTCTTCAGCATTTCGTACTATCTGCCATGCATGAAGTTCAGAGGCATGTTGTTCGGCATTTAAAGATGACAGAGCATTTTTTATATTCCATCCACTTATGCCAATCAATAACGCTGCCAACAAGCAGGTCAAAATCTTGGCTTGCCCCTTGTTCTGCTTTCGGGTGATCCAGCCCAGATAAAGTGCGAGGGCCAACAGTAAAACTGCAAATAGAGAATAATATAATGTCAGAGAAAGTAGAGGCCGGATAAAATATACTGCCATCATCAGCATAATAAAGCCAAAGCTGAATTTGAGCCGCTCCATCCACAGTCCGGGTTTAGGCAGGAAGCGGGCACCAAATACTGCAGCAATAAATAAGGGCAGACCGATACCCAGGCCGAGCATAAACAGGTACAGACCGCCCAATAATGGACTTTGTGTCTGTGAAACAAATAAGAGTGAACCGGCTAAAGGCGCACTCATGCATGGGCCAACAATCAGGGCTGAAAGGACCCCCATCACAGCAGCGCCGTAAATGGTTCCACCAGTCTGCCGGTTCTGGATACGGTCCAAACGCTGTAAAATACCTTGGGGTAGCGACAGCTGAAACAGGCCAAGCAGATTGAGTGCAAATACTACAAATAGCAGTGCAAAGCCAATAATCACCGGTGGACTTTGAAACCAGCGCTGAAAACTGTAACCAACCCCAGCCACCAGCATGCCCATTAATGCATAAACCAATGCCATACTGACAACGAATGCTGTAGCGATAGGAATAGCCCGGTAACCTTTTTTACGCTGCACGATAATGCCTGACAGAATTGGAATTAAAGGTAAAGAACAGGGCAGGAAAGCCAGAAGTATTCCAAAAATAAAAAAGATCAACAGATTAAGTAGCCAGGAATCCTGCGAGAAAAGATTTAAAAATACCTGATCATTATTCCATTGATTTGACCATAAAAAAGAGCTATCTGAAGTATTTTTAGAACTAATAGATTGATCTGTATCGGTATTTATAACTTCCAGCTGTTGGGCTTTATAAATTGAGGACTGCCCTGCATCAGAAAATGAATCAATATCCTTACGGCTAACAAGCGTCGGATTTTGTTGTGCCGATTCGCTACTTGTAAACGAAGCCTGAGTATTATCAAGCTGGAGCAAGCCGTTTTTTTGAGACTGTAACTGCGGAAAAAGTCCATCCTGATCAGTGGTCAAGGTAGTACGTTGTACAGGATAACACAGCCCGTCTGCCGAGCAGCCCTGCCAGCTGATCTGATAACTGGTCTTTGGCTTCACCTGAATTTTAGCTGCAACCTGATGATAATGAACCTCTGTAATTCCAAAGGTTGGATCATTTTTCTTTGTACCTTTAGGCAGTTCAATGTTTAATGGCTGCTGGCCAACCATAACCTTGAACTGGTTATGATACAAATAATAATGTGGTGCAATATTCCATTGTAGCAGGGCTTCTTTTTGTGAAACTGATTCAGCCTTGAGCTGGAAGGCCTGTGCGGCAGGCAGAAAACTAGCATTTGCCAAAGCGCTAGTACTGACTATGCTCACAAAACAGGAGAGTAAAATTTTTCTAACGTGCACTTCTATTCATAGGGGAGGCTAAATATTTAATTGTATTATGCCTGTCTTAAAAACAAGACGCTATGAACAGTTTTGTTATTCATTTTCAAGCAAACTAGTTATAAAAAACGAATAAGCTCATTATAAATTTCTATTTATTCCAAGTTTTATTAAAAAAATAGATATAACAAATATATAGGAAATTATTAAGATTTAATAATTGATTAAAATATATATTTATATTATATATAAATATATATTGTTATTTGGTGGACCTATGATTCAGGACTATTGGCTTGCCCTACTTGGTGGAGCATTACTTGGCTGTTCGGTGATCGGCTACCTGTGGGTCAATGGCCGGATCGCTGGTATCAGTGGGCTGATTGCACAGGTACTTAATCCCGCTACTTTATGGAAAACACCGGCTCTCTGGTTTTTGCTCGGCCTTATATTAACGCCTTTTCTATATAGCTTATTTGTAATACCAGAGATTTAATTGAATGCCTCGCCCTGGATGATGATTATCGCCGGGTTGTTAGTAGGCTTTGGTACCCGTCTAGGTTCTGGCTGTACTAGTGGTCATGGTATCTGTGGTATTAGCAGGCTTTCCAGACGCTCAATGGTTGCAACATTAAGCTTCATGCTCGCAGGTTTTATCACGGTTTATCTGCTTCGGCACGTTCTGGGAATACAGTCATGAAAAATATTTTGGCCTTTATATTTGGTAGTATTTTTGCGCTTGGGCTGAGTATTTCAGGAATGGCTAATCCTGAAAAAGTACTGGATTTTCTGGATATCACTGGTACATGGGACCCAAGTCTGGCTTTTGTGATGATAGGTGCCATCTTAGTGGCCATTATTCCGTTTCAGAAAGCGCTACGTTCTGCCGAGCCTAAAACTGTATTCCATGAAACAATAGAACTACCCACCAATCAAAAAATTGATTCTAAACTCATCATGGGTGCGCTGATTTTTGGTATGGGCTGGGGTATAGCTGGAATTTGTCCTGCACCAGGACTGACCCTGATCGGCCTTGGCCATTATGAATCACTCTATTTTATTTTAGCGATGCTGGCCGGTGTATTTGTTCATCGCAAATGGTTTGGATAGGAGAGCGAATATCATGACAGTAGAACCTCTGGTTAAGGCATTTTTTGATAATGATACCAATACTTTCAGTTATGTAGTTACTGATCCTGTCACAAAGCACTGTGCTGTCATTGACAGTGTGATGAATTATGATGCAGCTTCAGCTTCCATGCATTACCAGCAGGCTGATGAAATTTTGCATTATATTAAACAGCAGGGCTTAACGGTTGAATGGATTCTTGAAACACATGTGCATGCTGATCACATGACAGCTGCGCCATATATTCAAAGTAGTGCAGGTGGCAAAATTGCCATGAGTAAAAAAATCTCTGTAGTGCAGGAGACTTTTAGCAAAATTTATAATTTTGAGCCTGAATATTTTAAGGTTCATCATCCTTTTGATTATCTGTTTGAAGATGGTGAAAAGTTCAAAATTGGCGAACTTGAAGCCTACAATATTCCGACGCCAGGGCATACACCTGCCTGCCTGAGTTATGTCATCGGTGATGCTGTTTTTGTAGGAGATACCTTATTCATGCCAGACTACGGTACAGCACGTTGCGACTTTCCAAACGGCAGTGCTGAACAGCTGTTTGATTCGGTACAGGCTTTATATCAATTACCTGATCATACCCGGGTATTCCTGTGTCATGACTACAAGCCAGAAGGCCGGGATGAGTTTGTACATGAAACGACTATTGGTGCGCAGAAACATGGCAATGTCCATATTCAGGAAAATACCCGCAAACAGGACTTTGTAACTATGCGCACCCAGCGCGATGCCAAATTATCTATGCCTAAACTAATCTTGCCAGCGATTCAGATCAATATGGATGGAGGACAATTACCAGAACCGGAGGCAAATGGGGTACGTTATCTGAAAATCCCTCTTAACTTCTTTAATTAATTTTGCTAAAGACCTCTACCTATAACAGGAAGAAACTCGTAAAGACTAGTAATGCCAGAACTTAAACTCATCTGAAAATTCTGGTTCTGGCCAGGCAGCATTAAAAATTTTTATTATATTTCATATTTTATATTAGCCTTAAAATTCTAAAAATATCTTTTATAAAAAACACATAGTGACTCGATTGAGGTTTGGTACAAAATTTGTCTTAGTTAGTCTAAAAAAAATATTTCTAAAAAAAATTATGAAATAATTGTTAAAACAATCATATTTAAACATTGAAGAGAAACCAAGCCATTAAAGGGTTTAAGCGTTTATCAGGGAGTGTATGAGTGCAATTAAAAAATTCTGGTTTATTTAAACAACAGGTATTTATTGATGGTCAATGGCTAGAAGCAGAGCAGAATAAAAATTTTGCCGTAATAAACCCGGCTACTGGTGAAACCATTGCTCATGTACCTTCTGTTAGTGAACAGCAGGTAGTAAAAGCAGTAGAAGCGGCTGATCAGGCACTACAAAGCTGGAAACAGACCACTGCAAAAGAACGTTCAATCCTGCTAAAAAAATGGTACCAGCTGATGATTGAACATCAGGAAGATCTCGCGATAATTTTAAGTACGGAACAGGGTAAACCAATGACCGAAAGTCGCGGAGAAATTCTGTATGGTGCAAGCTTTATCGAATGGTTTGCTGAAGAGGCTAAACGCACTTATGGTGATGTGATTCCCCATGATAAGCAGGGACGTCGCCTGCTTGTGATTCGTCAGCCAGTTGGCGTAGTGGCTGCAATTACACCTTGGAATTTCCCCAATGCCATGATTACCCGTAAAGTTGGTCCGGCATTGGCAGCAGGCTGTACTGTCGTGATTAAACCAGCTTCTGAAACTCCACTTTCTGCACTGGCTCTGGCCGCTCTGGCTGAAGAAGCCGGAATTCCAAAAGGTGTAATCAATGTAGTGACTGGCAGTGCCCGTGAAATAGGTGGAATCCTGACTCAGCATCCTCTGGTGCGTAAGGTATCTTTTACCGGTTCGACCGCCATTGGTAAATTACTGATGCAGCAATGCTCTTCAACCATGAAAAAAATCAGTATGGAATTAGGTGGTAATGCACCATTTATTGTGTTTGAGGATGCAGATCTGGATAAAGCAGTTGAGGGAGCGATAGCATCAAAATTCCGTAATAGTGGCCAGACCTGTGTATGTACTAACCGTATTCTGGTTCAAAACAGTATTTATGATACTTTTGTTGAAAAGCTTGCCGCTGCTGTAGCAAAACTCAAAGTTGCTCCTGCTTTTGAACCGGGTGCAGAACAAGGCCCGCTGATTAATGAAAAGGCAGTTGAAAAAATTCAGGAACATATTGATGATGCAACCTCCAAAGGAGCTAAAGTCATTTGTGGTGGGCAGCGGCATCAATTAGGTCAGACATTTTTTGAGCCAACCGTCTTAACTGATGTAACCCCAGATATGCAGGTCGCACAAGATGAAACCTTTGGACCACTAGCACCGGTTTTTAGATTTACCGAAGAAGCAGAAGCCATCCGTATGGCGAATGATACTGAATTTGGCTTGGCTTCTTATATTTATACGCAAAATCTAAGTCGGGCCTGGCGTGTAAGCGAAGCTCTTGAATACGGTATGGTCGGTATAAATGAAGGTTTAATTTCTACTGAAGTTGCACCTTTTGGTGGAATAAAGGAGTCGGGTTGTGGCCGTGAAGGTTCTAAATATGGGATCGAAGACTACCAGGAACTTAAATACTTGTGCATGGGTATCTAGTCAGTTTCTGGCAATTTCTTTGAGAATGTAATTGTATAGTTTTATGATGACCTGATATTTCATGATGAAATCATGAGTATAAGGCCTGTCCAGGAAACTATTTAACGTTACAATAACAGGGAGAAATTAGACTGAACGTTATGAACACAATTAACACAGCCCCTGTTATTGATACCAAAGCCTTTCGCCGGGCACTGGGTAATTTTGCAACCGGTGTCACTGTAATGACTGCTCAGAATAGTCAAGGTGAAAAAGTTGGCGTAACAGCTAACAGTTTTAACTCTGTCTCACTTGACCCAGCATTGATTCTATGGAGTATCGATAAAAATTCTTCAAGTTACCGGATCTTTTCACAAGCCAGTCATTTCGCGGTCAATATTTTATCTGCGGCTCAAATTGAATTTTCCAATAATTTTGCCCGCCGTGCAGAGGACCGTTTTGCTGGAGTCGATTTTGACATGGGTGCCGGTAAAGCACCTTTATTAAAAAACTGTTCCGCTGTGCTGGAGTGTGAAAAATTTGATATTGTTGAAGGGGGTGATCACTGGATCATTCTGGGTAAAGTGGTTAATTTTCATGACTATGGCCGTTCTCCTTTACTTTATCATCAAGGTGTTTATTCTGCGGTACTGCCTCATCCGAGTTTGAATACGCCTGTTGAGCCCAGAGAAGATAGTTTTCCTGGCCGTTTATATCATAACATGTACTACTTGCTAACTCAGGCAGTGCGAGCCTATGAAAGCGACTATCAACCCAAACAGCAGGCTACAGGTTTTCGGACCAGTGAAGCACGTTTGTTACTTGTATTGGATAGTAAAACTGCCAGTAGTAAAAGTGCACTGCAGCATGAAGTCGCTATGCCCATTGCCGAGGTTGAACAGGCAGCCGAGATTTTAGCCCAAAAAGGTTTGCTTATTGAAACCGAGACTACTTATGTACTTACAGAACACGGAAAGAGTGCGGCCAATATGCTCTACCGGATTTCTGAAAGTCATCAACAGGAAGTATTTTCAAAATATACAGAAGAACAACGCGAACTCTTTAAAGAAATGCTTAAAGACCTGATCGAACTTTAAAAAGTTTTTAATTTTATATTTAACTTGTTCTGTTATTTTGTCTTACCTGAATTATGAACAGTTCAGGTAAGACCTTCACGTCTTTATAATAGCCTAAGCATACTGACCTTATTAAAATTTGATAATTTATTTTAAAATTTAATTACATTATTTATAATAAATTTATGCATAATGTAATAGGTCCAACGCTTAAATAAAAGGTATTTAAATAATAAGATGAATTAATTTAAATCCTAAAATAAGGATATTAAAGCAAAAGTGATTTACTTTGAAATCTGGAAAATTTTTATCAATTCTTAAATTGCTCAATTTAGTAATTTTTATAACACTAACCAGGATGGTAGTATGAATACTCATATCATTATTAACGGTGAAAATATTCAAGGATCAGCAGAAACTTTTAAAGTGCTGAATCCAGCTAATGAAGAAGTAGTTACGGAAATAGCCAGTGCAACCCTAGAGCAGGTAAATCAGGCAGTTCAGGCTGCCACTGAAGCTTTCAAGCAATGGAAAAATATTTCTGATGAGGAAATTAATAACAGTTTTAGTAAAATTGCGAATGATATCCGTCAGGAAAAAAAAGAAATTGCCCGGTTAATTACCTTGGAGCAGGGCAAGCCATTAGGCTTGGCAGAGTTTGAGGTAGAAGCGGGTGCTAGCTGGATTGAATACATCGCCAGTCTTGAAATACCAGTTGAAACTATTCAGGAACCTGGTGGTAAAACCATTCAGGTTTATAACCGCCCACTTGGTGTGGTCGCATCGATTACACCATGGAACTGGCCGTTTATGATTGCGGTCTGGCATCTGTTTCCGGCCTTAAAAACTAAAAACTGTATTGTCAATAAACCCTCAGAATATACTCCTTTAAGTACAGTCAAACTGGTAGAAATTATTAACCGTCATGTACCAAAAGGCGTGTGTAGCGTAGTACTTGGCACAGGTAAAGTCGGGCAGGTTCTCAGTGAGCATCCTGATATCGCCAAAGTTACATTTACCGGTTCGACACGTACCGGGCAGAGTATTTTGAGCCATTCGGTTAATACACTTAAAGGTGTAGTACTGGAATTAGGTGGTAATGATGTAGGAATCGTACTAGACGATATTGACGTAGATAGCACAGCCGAGAAAATTTTCGGCTCGGCGTTTTTAAATGCTGGCCAGACTTGTGCCGCATTAAAGCGCTTATATGTGCATGAAAATATTTATGAGGACTTAATACATAAACTGGTAGAAATAGCTGAACGGCAGGTTGTGGGTGATGGACAAGAAGAAAATACAACTTTTGGTCCGGTACAAAACCGTATGCAGTTTAATAAAGTTAAGGCGCTTATTGAGGATGCGATTGCTCAAGGTGGAGAACTGCTTACTCAGGCACCAGTACTGCCAGAAAACGGCTATTATATTGCACCGACTTTGATTGCAAACCTAAGAGAAGGTGTGGCACTGGTAGATGAAGAGCAATTTGGTCCGGCTTTACCTATTATAAAGTTTAGTGAGATAGATGATGTGATCCAGCGCGCCAATCAAAGCTCTTTCGGACTCGGCGGTTCAGTCTGGAGCCAGGATATTGAAAAAGCTCAAGAGATTGCTAATCAGCTAGAATGCGGTACGGTGTGGATTAACAGTCATGCTGACCTGTCACCTGCTGCACCATTTGGTGGTTGGAAACTTTCCGGCTTGGGTTATTCATTTGGCCTGGATGGCCTACTTTTATTTACCAAGAAACAGGCAATCCATATCAGTCGCTAAAATGTTAAGGTGCCTCTTAGCTGATAAATGAGATAAGAGGCATTTAACAGTCTGTTTTAAACGTGCAAGGTCAGGTTATATTCAAAGAATATAAGTAATTCTATTCTTCAATTATTCATGCCTATAGTTATCTTTAATTCTAAAAATCAAAACAATAAATTTTAAAATATAAAAAATATTAAGCCTGGTTTTCATATATTAAATCGGTGCTTTAACTTGATGATCAGAAATATAAATTGGCTCCTGACAAATTTTAAAAAATGGTACTCGCAGGCTTTGGATAAACACGCCATATTGTTTAAGACGATAGGGCCAGATGTATTAAAACGGGTGGTGGCGAACGTACCATGTACATGAGTAAAAACTTGTACTTGCAGAGAATATTAAATAATGAATCTAAAAAATAAAGTCAGAAGCAAAGATGGAATGCTGTTTGGCAATATCGAGTATTTTTAGTGTGGTGGCGGCTATAGTTAAGTGACACGAGCTAAATATCTCTGATTTTTAAAATGAGTCTCTAACCTGACTATAGTTTCCTTAAACTCTAAAGCTAATGTGTATAAATAAATCTGATTGATCAAGATCATTATTCATTTTAATTGCTGGCTATAAACTCTGGACTCTTCAATTCAAGCAAAACAATTTCGTAAGGTGTAGATATGGCATTTTTATTTCAAGACTAATGTACAGTTTGCTGAATCTTGAAATTTTTTAAGTCGCTATCTATTTGCAACCATTAAAAAATTCATGGAATGAATACAAGATGCAGATAAATAAAAAAGAATCTTCGAATCAGTTGAGTGATTCATTAAAAACCAGACACCTCACCATGATGTCAATTGCCGGTGTTATTGGCGCTGCTTTATTTGTTGGCTCAGGTAGCATTATTGCAGCAGCTGGTCCGGCAGTAATACTGGCTTACTGTGCCGGTGGAGCTCTGGTGGTATTTATTATGCGCATGCTGGGCGAAATGGCGGCGACCTCACCCGACACCGGTTCTTTTTCGACTTATGCAGAACGTGCCATCGGGCGCTGGGCGGGCTTTACGATCGGTTGGCTGTACTGGTGGTTCTGGGTACTGCTGATGGCGTGGGAAGCTTATGTGGCAGGATTAATCCTGCATGAATGGTTTCCCTTACTCAGTGTAAACGTATTCACCCTGATGATGACGATTACTCTGACTGCCATCAATTTTATGCGGGTGAGTAAATATGGTGAGGTGGAGTTCTGGTTTGCTCTAATTAAAGTGATTGCAATTGTCCTGTTCATTGTTTTGGGTATATTGGCAATTTCCCGGTTATGGCCAGTGGGTGGCGTCAGCGGTTTAAGCAATCTTAGCGCTCATGGCGGCTTTATGCCCAATGGTTTGGGGCCGGTCATTGTTGCTTTACTGGGTGTCATGTTTTCATTTTTAGGCGCAGAAATTGTAACGATTGCCGCCTCAGAATCTAAAAATCCGGTAGAACAAACCAAGCGCGCTATTAAATCTGTAGTCTGGCGGATCTGCCTGTTTTATATTGGCTCAATCTTCTTGATTGTCTGTATTGTTCCATGGAATGATCCTTTGCTTAGCCAGACAGGTTATGGAGCATACCGCCGTACTTTTGAAATATTAGGTATCCCTGCAACCAAATGGATCATGAACTTCGTAGTACTGACATCGGTCAGCAGCTGTTTTGTTTCAGGCCACTATACCGCATCACGCATGTTGTATTCGCTTTCAAAGCGGGGAGATGCACCCGCCCTGTTTCAAAAAACCCGTAAAAACGGTACACCAGTGTTTGCTGTATTGGCTTCTTGTGTAGTGGCATTTGCTATTGCACTGATGAATTTCTTTGATGCACTCAAACCCAGAGAAATTCTGGATATACTCATGAACACCACGGGTATGATCGCGATGCTGGTTTATCTGGTAATTGCTATTTCTCAGCTCAGGCTGCGCCAGAAAATGGAACGCGAAGGTCAGGAAATTAAACTCAAAATGTGGTTTTTTCCGTGGTTAAGCTATCTGGTGATTGCTTTTATTGTTGCATCTTTAATTGCCATGACTTTTATAGAGCAATATCGGGTTCTGGTTATTTCTACAGGTGGAGCGGCATTAATCGTTATTTTTATTGGGATTACATTGCAGTTTAAAGCTTACCGGAGAAAACTGGCAGCCCAGCGTCCACTTAAACGAAGTTATTTCTAGTATATCAATTCATCCATGCCTTAAATCTGTTTTAAATTTTTCAGGTTATAGCTACTGTTACAGAAGCTATAACCTGATGATTTTTTAATTATCCCTTTTAATTTAAATAATGTTTTACTAGCTTATAATCTGCTCATTTCTCTCATTGCTTAATATAAAAATTATCTCTTCAGCACATTTTGGTGCAGTTTTTGCATTTTTCCAGATGATCTTATTAAAAGTTTTAAGAAAATGCAGTTTTTGAATGAAGATAAACCCGATGAATCTGCTCGCTGGTTTGCACGTCTGGAATTGGGTTTTAAAGCAGCACAGGACCGCACTATTTTACAGCATCGATGGCATTTTGGACCAATTAGGGTGCAAAAAATGTTATGGCCAGAAAAAACTGGAGTGTGTCATGCCATTATTGTGCATCCGCCTGCAGGAATTGCCGGGGGCGATCATCTGACTTTCAAGATTCATGTAGATGAAGAAGCACATGCCTTGGTTACCACTCCTGGTGCCGGAAAATGGTACAAGACCAATGCGAAACAGGCTTTTCAGCACATTCAGATTCAGGTTGAAAATAATGCGATTTTTGAATGGGTTCCTCAAGAAACTATGCTATTCAATGGAGCATGGGCGCACTCTGAAACTATAATTCAACTAAAAAACAATGCCAGCTTTATTGGCTGGGATATGCTGGTGATTGGGCGCCAGGCGCGAGATGAACGGTTTACTGAAGGCCTGTTTCAGAACCGCTTTAAACTGTTAAGAAATGAGCAGTTACTGGTCGCAGATAGCCTGAACTTTAAGGGGAGTGACCGCTGGCTTAGCTCGTGTCTGGGAATGAATAATCTTGCAGTTATGGGAAGTTTCTGGGCTATAGCACCTGAAAAATTTAGAACCAGTTTTTATCTGGATCAACACCTTGATCTGATCCGTGAGCTGATAATGCGTATGGATACACCAGTAACTTTAACTCTGCTCAATGATGTGATTTGTGCCCGTTATCTGGGGGATGATGTCCGTAAATGCCATGATGCCTTTGCGGCAATCCGTGCTCGGCTGCGACTTTACTGGTTTGACCTGAATGAAGAGTTTCCGCGAATCTGGAAAACTTGATAGTTAAATAATCTTCAAGCCCGCCGCATTCTAAAAAACTTGCATATATATTGCATGACATTTGTGAAGAATTTTAGGAAAGAGATATGGAACTCAACCCTACTGAAAAAGACAAGTTATTGATTTTTACTGCTGGCTTGGTAGCAGAACGTCGTAAGGCACGGGGGGTAAAGCTGAACTATCCTGAAGCAATTGCTTTTATTTCAGCAGCATTACTTGAAGGTGCACGTGACGGTATGACGGTAAGTGACCTGATGCACTACGGCACTACCTTGCTTACACGCGCAGATGTCATGGAAGGTATACCGGAAATGATCGCGGAAGTACAGGTAGAGGCAACATTTCCAGATGGCTCCAAGCTTGTGACTGTCCATCAACCGATTGTCTAGGAGAGCAATATGATTCCGGGTGAAATTTTTACCCCTGACCTCGACATTGAAATGAATGTCGGTCGTCAGACCTTGAAAATCACTGTAGCAAATGCCGGAGACCGTCCAGTTCAGGTGGGTTCACATTTTCATTTTTATGAAGCGAATGATGCATTGCAATTTAACCGGGAAGCTACAAGAGGCTACCGGCTCAATATTGCTGCGGGTACAGCAGTGCGTTTTGAACCCGGTCAAAGCCGCTCTATAGAGCTGGTTGCGCTGGCAGGCAAGCGCGAAGTATACGGGTTTGCGGGTCGTGTAATGGGCAAGCTGGAAGAACAGGAACACAAGAAATGAAAATGTCACGCCGTGCCTATGCGGAAATGTTTGGTCCAACACTCGGTGACCGGGTTCGTTTGGCGGATACCGAACTGTTTATTGAAGTCGAACAAGACCTGACTACCTATGGCGAAGAGGTCAAGTTTGGCGGTGGTAAAGTCATTCGTGATGGAATGGGGCAATCGCAGCTGCTAGCAGAGGAGGTGGCCGATACCATAATTACTAATGCGTTAATTGTCGACTGGTGGGGAATTATTAAGGCTGATGTCGGTCTAAAAAATGGCCGGATCTGGAAAATTGGTAAGGCTGGTAACCCGGATATTCAACCCAACATTACTATTCCTTTAGGAGCAGCAACTGAAGTGATCGCAGGTGAAGGGCAGATTCTGACTGCAGGGGGAGTTGATACGCATATTCACTGGATTTGTCCGCAGCAGGTAGAAACTGCACTCATGTCAGGTGTCACTACCATGATTGGTGGTGGAACCGGGCCTGCTGCAGGTACTTCGGCAACTACTGTTACTCCAGGGCCATGGCATATCTCGACCATGTTGCAGGCCATTGATGATTTGCCCATGAATATTGGTCTACTGGGTAAAGGTAACTTAAGCAAACCGGAACCAGTTGTCGAGCAGGTCCAAGCCGGTGTTGTGGGTTTAAAACTTCATGAGGATTGGGGATCAACGCCAGCGGCCATCGATAACTGTCTAACTGTAGCAGAAAATTATGATGTACAGGTCGCCATACATACCGATACTTTAAATGAAAGCGGATTTCTGGAAGAGACCCTGGCAGCATTTAAAGATCGTACGATTCACACTTACCATACCGAAGGTGCGGGTGGCGGACATGCCCCAGACATTTTAAAAGCAATCGGGCAGCCGAATGTTCTACCATCCTCTACTAACCCGACCCGGCCTTATACGGTAAATACTATTGATGAGCATCTGGACATGCTGATGGTCTGCCATCATCTCGACCCGGCTATTGCTGAAGATGTAGCCTTTGCAGAAAGCCGTATCCGTCGTGAGACCATTGCAGCAGAAGATATTCTGCAAGACTTGGGCGCAATTGCTATGATGTCATCAGACTCGCAAGCCATGGGTCGTGTAGGTGAAGTTATTATCCGTACCTGGCAAACCGCGCACAAAATGAAAGTACAACGCGGTACACTAGAAGGCGATAATGCCAGTCATGACAATAACCGTGTAAAACGCTATATTGCCAAATATACAATTAATCCGGCAATTACACATGGATTAAGCCATGAAATCGGCTCAATAGAAGTCGGTAAGCTGGCTGATCTGGTACTGTGGAAACCGGCATTTTTTGGGGTGAAACCTTCCATGATTATTAAAGGTGGCATGATTGCTGCTGCGCCCATGGGCGATATTAATGCCTCTATTCCAACCCCGCAGCCTGTACATTACCGTCCAATGTTCGGGGCATTTCCACGAGGCGTGCACAATACCTGTATTACCTTCTTGTCACAAGTAGCGATTGAGAGAGGTGTACATAAAAAATTGGGACTAAAAAAGCTCATCAGTCCATGCAAAGAAACACGTAACCTCACTAAAGCGGATATGAAGCTAAATACTTACTGTCCTGTGATGGAAGTAGACCCGGAGATTTACGAGGTACGGGCAGATGGGAAATTACTGACGTGTGAACCTGCGGAAGTGTTACCAATGGCGCAGCGTTACTTCTTGTTCTAAATGATAATTTAGATCAATATGCCATCTTTACTATTAAAATAATTGAGGGTGAAGATGGCTTTTAAATTTGAAAGTCAGGAATTTAAGCTTAAATTTGATCAGGTCGAATCACTGGCAAGGAGCATAATAGAAGATGACACGTACGCAGAAAGTATTAAAAACTTAGCCAACCATTTTCTAACTGCAACCCGCGTTTTTAACACGAATCTTGATTTAAGTGATTATGATCAATATATCGAATATTCGAGGAAACAACCTGTATCAGATTTCGTAAAAGTCGTAGATCAAGCCCTCAAGAAATATAAAAATAGTAATTTAGAATCTGATTTAATCTATCTATTCGACATCAGTTTAAATTTAATCAATATCTATTTTTCTGAACTAACTTTTATTCTAGGTGGATTGAGTAATTCAATTTCTTTGGAAGTAGGCAGCGTTATTGACTTTGTTAATACCAAATATTCCAATGATCCCAATTTTAGACGTTATGTTAGATTTGCTGAAAGAGATTTACCATTTCAAATTTTTAAAGAGTTATTTCATTCCAATGAAATTAAAAATGTAGCGGAATTAAATAGTAAGTTAAATGAAGCTAATAATGCTATCAATACTTGGAATAGTACATTCGAAACTAAGCGAGATGAAGTAGAAAATTTAGAAAATAAACTTGAAGAATATAAAACTAAATATGATTTTGTTCTTTTAAATAAGGGGTTTAAGCAACTCTATGAACAGAAAAAAGAGGAATTGAAAAGTAGGAAGGAGGGATATTCTGCTTTTGGTGCAATGTTATTTTTTACGCCGTTATGCTCACTCGCACTTTTTATATTTTTATATTTCAGTTTAGGTGAGCAAGGACTTAAATTTATTATTTATTTATCATTACCCGTTACTACCTTCATGATTATTGTTTTTTATTTCGTGAGAGCAGGACTACAGCATGTTCGTTCGGTTCCATCTCAAATGATGCAACTTGAACTACGAATGGCGCTCTGCCAATTTATTTATAACTATGCAGAAGACTCTGAAAAGTTACATAAGAAAAACTCATCTGGTTTTGAAAAGTTTGAGAACATAATCTTCTCACCACTTGTGTCTTCTGACGATAAAATTCCGACTACATTTGATGGAATGGAACAACTTACTAAATTAATTGGCGAGTTCAGGAAATAAATGCACCAATAAAAACCTTATTGGCACGAAAAATGCTTAATTTTGAGGCGTAAAACTACTGATACTTAATATGAGAATCATAAAACATTCAATTGTTAGGGATCTTTGCTTTAAAAAGGATAAGCATGAAAATCTATACCCAGCGATTAGAGACTATTCACCATAACAGTTCCTTTGAAATTGTTGAGCTGACATTTGATACCCGTCAAAAAAGCCGTTTTCGTGCGACCTTAAATTCAGGTATCGATATTGGTGCAGATTTACCTCGTACAGGTATTTTAAGAAGTGGTTCATTTATTGCCACAGAGCAGGGTGATATCTTGCGTATAGATGCCAAACCTGAACGTTTGATGCAGGTGATCGCCCAGAGCGACTTTGATTTGGTAAAAGCAGCCTATCACCTGGGTAACCGTCATGTTCCGCTGATGCTCACACCTAGCGCTTTATATTTTGAACCTGACCATGTGCTGGCAGAGATGGTTACAGGACTGGGTCTAACCGTTGCTGAAATCGAGCATCCTTTTGAACCAGAAAGTGGCGCCTATGCACAACACAGTCATGAACATCGTCTAAGTCCAATTAAAGTTTTACATGCTCATGGCCATCACTAATGCCAGCCAGCTTCTCAAACTACTAACACTCTCTTCTACAGCCTTGCCGGTAGGTGCTTATTGCTATTCACAGGGGGTAGAAAGTGCGATTGATCAGGGCTTTATTCATGATGAAGTTTCTAGTATTGCCTATTTTGAAGAAGTACTTGAAATGCTGCTAGTACGCTTTGAATTGCCTGTACTTCAACGCCTGATACAGTTTTACGCCGATGAGGAGCAATTTTTATACTGGGCAAACTTATATCGTGCCAGTCGTGAAAGCAGAGAATTGCTGGCGGAGTCACAGCAACTGGCGTTTTCTCTAAATGCCTGGATACGAGATGTTCTAAAACTTCCAGTAACTGTTAAAAAACAGTTTGGTTTTGTTCCGGTATATGCCCAGTTATGTGGCCAACTACAACTAAATATAGTTGATGTCTTAACTGCTTATACCTTTAGTGTTCTGGAAAATCAGGTACTGGCAGCAGTCAAGACTATTCCACTTGGACAGATGAGTGGCCAGCGCATTCTATGGCATCTGCATGAACTGATCCCGCAGGCGGTAGAGCAGGCTTTAACACTACAGGATGATGAACTGAGTAGTAATTTGCCGCAATATGCCATGCTGAGTATGGCACATGAAACCCAATATTCACGTTTATTTAGGTCGTGAATGAAGCGCTGGTTTAAAAATTCAAAGTAAGTTGTGAAATTAAAAAGGAAAACAAGATGACAGAACGTAGTCCATTAAGAGTAGGCATTGGCGGACCGGTGGGTTCAGGTAAAACAGCTCTTACCTTGAATCTATGCCGTGTCTTACGGGATAAATACAATATGGCCGTGGTCACTAATGATATCTATACCAAGGAAGATTCAAACTTCCTGACCCGTCATGAGGCTATGAGTCCAGATCGTATTGTCGGGGTAGAAACGGGAGGTTGTCCGCATACTGCTATTCGTGAGGACGCTTCAATTAATCTGGCAGCGATTGATGATTTATGTGAGAAGTTTGATGGACTGGAACTGATCATTATTGAAAGTGGTGGAGATAATCTGGCCGCAACGTTTAGTCCTGAACTTTCTGATCTGACACTATATGTCATCGATGTTGCAGGAGGAGAAAAAATTCCACGTAAAGGCGGGCCGGGAATTACTAAATCTGATCTTCTGATTATCAATAAAACTGATCTGGCGCCAATGGTTGGAGCAAATCTGGACGTTATGGACCAAGACGCCAAACGTATGCGTGGTGAAAAACCATTTTTATTTTCCAACATGAAAACCCAAGATGGTTTAAATGAAATTATAGAATTTATTGAAAAACAAGGACTATTTAAAGCCTGAGGACACTTATATGAAAAATATCATTCAAAGAGCCAGTTTAATAATGCTTGGCCTGATACCGGAAGTCAGTCAGGCACATCCGGGGCATGACCATCATTCAGGTTTTAGCGCGGGTTTCCTGCATCCTTTTACAGGCATGGACCATATGATTATGGCACTGGCGTTGGGCGTTTTACTTTGGTCCGCAGCCAGACAGTGGAAAATACTTGGCATGGCCAGTATGGCTACCGCACTGGTATTTGGTTTCGTGCTGGGTCAGCAACAGTTATTTTCGAGCAGTCTTGCCGAGTATGGCATTATTGCCTCACTGTTGATGGTTACTCTTGCACTATGGTCAAAATCCAGAATAATTCTACCTGTGGCTACAGCATTACTGGTAACTTTTCATGGTATTGCTCATGGTAATGAGCTCGGTCATTCAGGCCATATCGCCGGACTTGTTTCAGGTATGATAATAGCGATGTCTTTGATTTATATCGCAGGCTTGGGCCTTGGAGCATTGATCATACGCTATATTCCTTATGGCAAGAAAATCGTTGGGGCATGTGCAGCAATTGTGGCCCTGATAGGCCTTACTTAGTTTTTCTTATTTCCTGCTGTTTAAGAGCTAAATACTTGTTTGGCTCTTAAATCTTCTGAAATTCTATGGATACAAGTAGCTATGCATCATGCCTTGTATCAAGTTAAGGCATGAGTAATCAGCTTTAGAAAATTAGCATTATCTATATTAAGTTAATTATCGCTATAGTCTAAAGTAGCTGAAGAATTTAATAATAGA
>NZ_JFCC01000028.1:0-38950 GCF_000582925.1 Acinetobacter sp. 1294596
AATGTCTTTCATGTTGTCTGAATATGATCCGTACAAGTCATCAATACCATAATCAATGTCTAAGTCATCTGCATATTCATTCTCGTACTTGAGATAGTTGTATGCCATTTCTGCATCAGCGTTGAAGGCTGTTAATACACCTTTCTTGTAGTCTTGTTTGATGTCTGATAAGTGTTCAAATAATTCATCGTCTATTTCGGCTTCTTCAACTGACCTACCGTTATATAAACCTGTTTGTAAGATCTTGGATTTTACGATGTTGTTGTACTCTTTTTTTGATAATTTTTTCATTCCTAGTCCTAGTTAATCTTAAAGGGAATGTTGAGTTCCCTCGCCCTTTTGAGTATTGCTTCAGCTTCTTCAGCGTTAATGAAATACTCAGTATGTGTATGTTCTTTCTTTTTGTGGTCTTTATATTTGATGATGCGTTTTGATGGGATTCTTTCAGGATAAATCTCTTCCAATAGGCTATGTACCTGGTCCTTGTCCATCTCAGTAAGCATTGATAAATCGTAGGTTGAAAGGAACTGATCTAGTTCCTCCCATGCTCCCTTAAACTTATTCAAAATCACTTGATTCAAGCTCTACTTTCAGTTTACGTGCTAACCAAACTAAGCCTTTACCTGTCACTCGTACTTGAGTTCCATAATTTGAAGCAACAAGTTTTAAATGGTTACGGTCATGTGCAGCAAATGGTTTGTAAGTTGCTGAAGTTTTTCCATATATCCATCCGTTAGCTAATAGCCAATCAGTAAGATCTTTAGGACGCATTTTAAGAAGTTTAGCTGTATCTCTTATGGTGTATGTGTTGTCACGATTAGCAATGATGTCATACACATCTGCTTTAGGCTGAATCACTTCAATTACTTGTTGTTGTTGAGCTACTTGTAAAGCTAGTTGCTCTTTCTGCTCTTCTGCTTCAATTAAGAACTGTAAAGCTTCTTTGAAATTACTTGGTAGTTTTGGTTGAAGTACCATCTGTTCCATTGCTGTCATACGATCATAGATTTCTGCTTGTAAGTCATAGCTGTACGACATTGCCATTAAACAAGCTTCACGTTTTTGGAAGACATAACATGGATAAGTCTGTTTGTTTTGTGGGTGAGTATAGGTGTCAGAAAAATTTCTGCTACCCTCTTCTCCTAAAACTTCAGGTACTTTACGCATGAAATCTGAGTGAGCTAAAACAGTATTATTTCCGTTAGCTTGTCTGTGGTTATTAATAAACTCTACAATTTCCAAGCTTGTCATAGTTGGTACAGTATTAGCTGTAATAATAGCTGTATTAAATGGAGTAGAATTTTGAGTTTGTAATGATAATGAAGTCATAATTTATATCCTTTGAATAAAATAATTTTGAGTCCGCTTATAATCCTATTTGGATGCAGACTTAATATTTTGAGTTGTGTTTTGTTTATAGTCAGAGAGGTTTTTAAATATGGGTTGACTATGCCCCACTAATGTTCTTATTGTTTTCTTTATGTTGAGAAGTATATCAAAATAAAAATAGTATTGCAACACCTGATAAAATATGATAGTGAATCATAAAAATAGCAAGTAAACATTGGATAAAATAAAATTATTTGATCTTAATAACCAATAATCCATTTTCACCTTTAAATTTTGTTGGTTTTAAATCATACCAATCAAATAAATCTTTTGCTTTTGGAGTTCTATTAATTTCTAAAGCTTCATAGATTGTTCTTAATCTCTCTTTTGCTTCAGCGTTAGAAATAAAATCACTTAAACGTAGAGCTAATCTAGTCTGGATAGTGCGTTTATTGTCTGTAGCAGCAAATTGGGCTTCATACAGTTCATCAATATCTTTATTTCTATAGCGCAATGCTTTGATCTTTTCAGGTCCAAGAGCATCATAGTATTTAGCAAATTTCTTATTTCGAGCATCAATCAAGGCAACGATTTGATCATCTTGCTTCTCTTTAGCAGAAACGTACTCTTCCATCGTTTCACTAAAACTTTGATAACCACTCAAGAGCTTAGACATACCTGAGATTGGGCTAGTAAATTGAACCTGTTTTGATTCATCAGTTAATAGCTCACGGAATGAAGCTGAATAACCTGAAGCGTTATGATCAACGCCTTCAACATCACGTACTACATACGTTGCTTCCATAGCTTCAAAAGATTGAAGTTCTGATTTTAAAGCAACATCAGATACATAGAATTGTTTGGTTTCATCGTTTAAGAAAATGTATGGGTCTTTACCGATACTGTCTAAAAGTGCTTTTACAACAGCAGGCTTATCTTTATTGGTAGGACTATTCAAAGCTTCAAGTAAATCATTTGAGCCTTTAATCTTAGTCAGAACATTTGATTGCCATTCTTCCTTAGTGCAACTTGCAACTTCAGGAACATTGCTCAATAAAATATTGATAGATTCGTTATATTGGCTGTCTCTTAAACGACCACAAATTTGAGGTACAAGGACTGCAAAATCAATCTTGGTATAATCACGTAAACCATTAATGATGATGTAGGTTTTACCATGCTCATCATAAATATCAGCACCTTCAAACATTGTAGAGGTATAGAAGTTCAGCTTACCTACTGGCTTTTCTACAACATCGTCAACTAATCCCCATGCACCTAATTTAGTATCTAATTTCTTTTCATTACGAGCAGACTTAGAACAAATCAATCGGATCTCATCACGATTAAAAACAGGCTTTCCATCAGTACCAACAATCTTGCTTAACCACTCCATAACTTGAGTGATTTCTTTGACACTGTTATAAAAAATATGTGCGTTGCCTTCTTCACGACCAAGTAAGAAGCTCAAACATAAATTAAATAAGGCATTGTTGATACTTACACCTTTATCTAATCTTTGTAGGTTAAATTTAACAGCTCTTACATTATCCCATTCAATTGTACACAGAGGTAAATGTCCAATCAGATCAGGGAAATATTCACGTTTAGTTGGTGTAGCTGTCAAAAATACATACGATGCAAACTTACTGTAGTTATGCAGAATGAACTCGCATTTAGGGGCTTTGAATGAACCTAAATTAACAAGGGTGTGCGCTTCATCAACGAGTAGCTTGAACTCACCTGGAACAAAACCTTTAATTTTCATCAAGGCAGGGAGTGAATCAAATGTGCAGATAATCTTTCTTGGCTTTGAACGATCTGCTAATTGTTCAGAAATCTCAGCATCATTATCAGTCCATTCACCACCACGCTTAATGATATTGATATGGTCTAGGTGATCGTTATCAGCAACTTTAGATTTGAGTAAATTAACGTATGGTACTAATACCACATAATCAACGTCATTTCTTAAAACAAGCGTTGTACCGCCACAGCCAGTAATTTGTTTATTTATATAGCAATTTTCAGGAAAGTCTTTAATAAGATCTGAAAGGCGTTTAGAAGAGTCGCCTGCTTTGATTGTAATTGTGTTTTCTTGAGTGTTTTGCTCGATACTTACGGCATCGTCAATGATTAAATCTTGTAATTCCATTATTGGGTGTACCTAAATAGGTCTTATATTTTCATGTCATTTATATATGTTTAAGCAGTTAGAGGGTGCTTATCCCCTGTTTCGGATATTGTATAAAATCTCAATACCAATGTCAACTATTTTTTTTGACATTAAATTATTGTAAATAATATATAAGTTATTGATATTTATATAAAGTAAAATAAATGATCATCTAATAAATTTAGCATTTCTATACGAGAAATAGAGCTTTTTTAGAAAAAAATAGACAGAAAAATTTCCCTAATCAAACATCGGATACACAGCTACAATTAAAAAATAAGGTGCGTTATTCACGCCAACAAATAGTTTCAATTATCTGATACCATCATGGGCGTGATACTTTGATCTGACGTTGCTCTGTTTCTATAGTGACTCGATTTAGATGTTGGTTGTTCGCAACAACAGCTCAAAGTTTAAATTTAAAAGAGTCTAAAAATTAAAAAGATGTTCTAAAAAAATTAGACAGTGTATAAAATCTAAAATAAGCATATAAGTATTGGGTTTTTAAGTGGTTTTATAAATAAAATTGTCTAATTTTTTTGACATTTCTGCATTACTATTACAAGTAGGGTAATGGAAAAGTAGAAGTTATCAACAGATATGAATTTATTGTTTCTTGTTTTTAAAGAATAAAAGGATTAAGCAATAAATAACCATTCAATCTAAAGCTCTAAGGAGCTTCAGATCTCATTCCATTCTAATAGTATTCAGTGATAAGACCAGAAACAGAACTGACGTTCCGTTCCTACTCTTATGCAAAGCCACTGAAACCACATTTAATAAATTAGAAGTAACAAGCTAAAACCATATTTGTATCCTATCGGACACAAACATGACTTTACCTTTAACAGTCAGTAAGCAATCTTTAATCTGTATCCGTACCTTAACAGGCACGTATCCATCTTCAACATTGAACTGACTGCCCTGCCATCTTGTTTTCTTTCAATACCAATCAGATATAAGAATAGAATTAACTATATTTCTTATTTAATAAGTTAATAAATAATTAATTAAAAATAGTTTTAAATAGAATTGGTATTCGTTTCTGTCAGATCTGGTATCTGTAACATTCAATCTTCTATACTCCTTATCAGTCGTATAGTAGCTTTCATTAACAGTCAGATAATCAATCTATTTCGTACTTCGTACTCACATCTTGAACTGACTGCCCTACTATCTAGTTTTGATTTTGTTTATTTCTAATACCATTTAAGATATGTCGTATTCCAATTCAAGAATTTTGTCAGTATGAAAAAGATTACTTTACTATTTAGTTTGATTTGTATTGGAACTACATCTTATTCAGAATCAGTATATGAACTAGCACAAGCTCATTGTAAAAAAGCAGAAACAGTAGCAGCAACAGCTCAAACTTATAGACAATTAGGTATGAAAGCTTCTGAAGCTACAGATAAGTTACTATCTATCACTTCTAAGATTACTGATCAATCAGTCAGAGACAGAGAAGAAAAGCAGATCTTTTTTATTGTTCAAGATGCTTATCTGGTATCTGTATACCCTACTCAAGAACTGAAAAAACAGGCTATATCTGAATTTGAACAACGTCACTATCTAGCTTGTAGCCAATCATTCCAAAATAAAATTAATTCTCAAGAAAAAAGTGTTCTTTTACTTAATGGGTCAATAAACTCTGAGTTTTTAAAATAGCCTATGTAGAATAGGTACTCATATTCCTAAAAGTTATAGAGGTTGACAAGACATATTAAATTATGTTATAAGTACATCTACTTTCTATAAATAAAAGTTATATGAAAGCAACAATAAACAGCATCTTATAAGAATAAAAAAGAGATCAATCAATGTATTCAGTATTCAACATCTACCAAGCTGACAAGCTAGTCCTATCTATTTATCATGATCTAATCCCAGAATTTACAGATACAACCAAACTAAAACTTATCTTCAACTCCCCTACTATTCCAATCAGTCTATTTGAATCGTATTTCAAGTCTCCTGAACTGTTTTCTATCATCACCTACAAGAAAGGTATTTATAACGCCCTAGAAGCTTCAGAGATCGTACAGGAACAATCAAAACTAATAGGTACAGACAAACCTTCCATTAAAAATAAAACCTCTAAAGATAGAGCTATTAAACCTACATCAGTTCCTAAAAAGACACGTGCTAAAAAGGCTGTAAATAATGAAGATTAAGGGTTGCAAACGACAGTCCTTCCTAGATCAAGCAGTATTAAATGGTGGTCAACCGATCTTTTACCTAATCAAATGTTGGGATAAGGAAGAGACTTTCTACAAACTTGGTATCACAGTTAATAATATTTTAACTAGATACGGCTCAGTCCGTTCAATGCCCTATTTCTGGGAGATCCTACTGGAACTACCTGGTACAGCAGAAGAAGTCTATGACATGGAAGTAGCATTCAAAAAAGAAATGAACGAATTTCACTATAAGCCAAAAATGTCATTTAACGGCTCAACAACAGAATGCTATACTCAACTATCAGAAGCATTACAAGAACTTATCCAATGAAAAATAGAATCGTTTTATTCTTATTAACAATATTTTTTGTGGTTCAAGCTAATGCCAATTCTCCACTATATCTAAATTATCTTCCGTATTCAGATACTAAAAAGCATGGAGATATAAAAGATAATACGTACTATGAAGCTCCTATTTTGACAAGTAAGGAACAAGCTGAATATTTAAAGCTTATTAATGGTTGGTTAGCAGGTAAATTTTCAACAGATATGCTAAATCCAAGTACATCTGAGCTTCAGAAAAAAATGTTAATATGTAATAGAAATATTGAGATAAGAACATGGATTGACCTAATAAAAAAGAATCCACAATATTTCAGTCAACATATTACATCAATGCTTGAAAAAGAGATTGTAAAAAACAAAGCTGCAATGGGTATGAGCTGTGACAAAGTATTTGAAAGCCAACTTAAAATACTAGATCAGGAATGGAAGGATATGCATAGATGAAACTAAGAACTGCCCTACTCGCTCTTATAGCCATATCTAGTATCTCAACAGCTCAAGCTAAACCTCCTAAAGTCCAAACTTTCGTAAAGCAATATGAGACAGAAGAGCAGTATAAAGAAGCATACAAAGAAGCTAAAAAGTCATTCGACTATTACAATTCAGGCTTATATGTAAACGAACCTGAACGCTTATCAGAAAATAGAAAGAGCTATTGTGAATGGGTAGATGACAGATACGCTTTATACGATATGACAGTGCTTAATAACAAATTCCCTTCAGGTCTAAGTGATCAGATGGAGCAAAGATCTAGTAGACAACATGAAGGTCAAGGTGTGGATAGAGAAGTATTAAAGGTAATGTGCTATCCAAAAATGAAAGTGTTGAATAATGATAACTGGTGGGTAGAACCATAAAACACTATATGTAGTGTCATTATCATAGATAGCATACTATATATAGTATTCAGCTATTGACAAACATCAATTTTTCTGATATAGTTCACATTACTTATTCAGAACGACTTAGGCTGAGTAAGATGTAATGATAAGAACAAAACTAGGTCAGTCATTTATATATCCTTTATTTCCCCCTTCAACAAACAGCTTATTTAGGTAGGCTGTTCGATCCCCTTTTAGCTCAGTTTAGTTTTTCTCTTTCTATCCTGAGCTATCTTTAATAGAGCTATTAATAAAGCCATTAATATAAAAACAATAAACAAGATCTGTATTTAAAACAGACATTTAACCTTTTAAAAAAGAGACTATCTAATACCTATAAATACAAAGACTACAGTACAACAATAACAAGAACTAAAGAAAAGACTGCATAGATCCAAGTGCTAGATAAAGAATTAGATTGCCCTTCTATATACCTATGTACGCACGTACACGCACACGCATTTTGCAACATTGGATGCCACGTATCTTTTAGAACAAAGAGACAGTAAGACGCACCTAGACAAGCGTTCAGGATCTTGGCTTTGCTCAAGACAAACAGCTTCATCGTTTGGCTTGATCCGAAGGACAAGAAGCCTGCATAAACGCCCAACAACAGAACAATAAAATAATTAAAGGAACAACAATCATGGGATCTAAACCGAAGGTTCAGAAACAAGATTCGCCAGAAGAGATTGAACGTAAAGCTAAAGAACTGGCTCAGAAAGAAGCGAATGAAAATACAGCATCAAGACGTAAATACAAACAAAGCTCTGTACTTGGTGGCTTACTTGGCAAGAACACAGTAATCAGCAACCTATACAACCAGGTCAATAATACTGGCAGCAACAATTCGAGTAATACGAAAACAGGGACTTAAAGATTAGATGAAGGCACAACAAATCCTAAAACGCCTGAGTCAACTTAAATCTGAGCGTGTAAAGCATGAAACAACCTGGCGTGACTGCTATAAATATTGCGCTCCTGAACGTCAACAAAGCTTTCAAGACGTAACAGCATCAGGACTAGAACAAGAACGTAAAACAGCAAGAAATGAGTTATACGACACAACAGCATGTGAAGGTATTCAACTCTTAGTATCAAGCGTATATAGCGGTACAACATCTCCTGTTAGCTTATGGTTCAAGTCAGTACCAAGTGGCGTAGATACTCCTTCCCAACTCACAGAAGGCGAACAGTGGCTTGATATGGTCGATAACTTTATCTTCCGTAACATTCACAGCTCGAACTTTGATAGTGAAGTTGTAGACTATCTGACAGATCTTATTGTTGCAGGATGGGCAGTTTTATTTATTGATACGCACCGTGATAAAGGTGGTTTTATATTTAATACCTGGAACATTGGTAACTGTTACATCAGCTCAACTCAAGCCAATGGCATGATCGACACAATCTACAGGGAATTTGAGCTTTCAGCAGAGCAGATCGTTACTGAGTTTGGCATTGATAACGTCAGCGATAAGATCAAAGCAGCAGTAGAAAAGAAGCCAGATCAGAAGTTCACATTAGTACAGGCAATCTTCCCTAGAGACAAACAATACGTTAAAGGTGATGAAGGTAAACGTGTAGCAACAGCTATGCCCTTCGCTTCTTATACGATTGAAGCTCAATCAAAACATATCCTAAAAGAATCAGGTTTTGAAGAATTTCCTTGTGTCGTCAGTAGATTTAGAAAGATCCCTGAATCTCCGTATGGCTTGGGCATGGCGAGTATGGTTCTAGCAGATGTGAAGACTACTAACCAACTCATGAAGCTCTCATTACAAACAGCAGAATTAAATCTAGGCGGTTTGTGGATGGCTGCACATGATGGCGTTGTAAACCCTAATACACTTCGTATTCGACCTAATGCAATCATAGCTGTTAACTCTATTGATAACTCTATTAAACGATTAGATACAGGATCAGCAACGGTAGGTATGGGCTTAGACTTCTTACAACATTTCCAAGCTAAGATTAAACGTACTTTGATGTCAGATCAGCTTACACCACAAGGTTCAGCTCCGTTGACTGCCACGGAAATACAAGCAAGAGTAAACGTATATCGCAATCAGCTCGGCTCAATCTTCTCTCGTATGCAGTCCGAATATCTACAAGTGTTACTAGAACGTACATGGGGATTGGCTATGAGGTCAGGAATGCTTCCTCCTGCGCCTGAAGAGCTTATGCAAGCTTCACGTATATCTTTTAACTTCATCAACCCTATGGCTGCATCACAAAAACTTGAATGGGTAACATCAACTCAAGAGCTGATGATGAATGTAGGTCAGATGGCAACGATTGATCAGACTGTACTGGATAATCTTAACCTGGATGCAATGGTTCAAATCATGGCAGATGGCTTAAACGTGCCTAAAGAAGCAATTCGTACTGAAGATGAAATAGCAGAACTGAGACAGCTTAAACAAGAACAACAACAAGCAATGCAGCAACAACAGCAACAGCAAGCAGTAATGTCAGAAGTAGGATCAACAGCTATGGACATAGCAAAAGATCAAGCTAAACAGATGACACCAGAAGAGCTAGGAGCAATGCTTGAACAGTAATAAATATCACAGAGTCTTTACAAGTGAAGAAGGAATACAGGTACTAGATGAACTCATTACTTTATTCCACGTACCACTAGCATTTGATAAAGACTCAGCAACTCAGACAGCCTTTAATCTAGGAAAGCAGGATGTAATCAACTTCATCTTGGCTCGTATTAAAGAAGCAGAACAACCGAAGTAATAAGAATAAAAAAGAGAATAAACAATGACAGACAACTTAGAACAACCACAAATTAATGAACAAGATACAGTCTTAAGCACAGCTAATGATAGCTCTATTGATACAAGTATTCCTGAAAAGTTCAAAGTAGTAACAGAAGATGGTGCAGTAGACTATAAAGCTACAGTAGCAAAGATGAATGAAAGCTACAGCTACCTTGAGAAGAAAGTCGGAACTGGTGAAGTAGCTCCTAAATCGGCAGATGAATATAAGATTGAACGTGAAGACTTTAACTTTGAAGACTTCAAAGCAGATGAATCAAATAAACAATTTCTAGCTGAAGCTCACAAGCATGGGATCACAAACAAACAACTCGACTTCCTTTTGAATGAGTATGACAAACGTGCAGTAGATCTAGTATCTAATAGTTCTCAATTTGATACAGACTCAACTATCCAGTCGCTTCAATCTGAATGGGGCAACAATTATGAATCGAATATCTTTTCAGCTATTCGAGCAGCTAAATCAGCAGGCTTAACAGAAGATCAGATCAATGATCCTAGTATTGGAAATAATGTAGCAGTAATTAAAGCTCTTGCTTATTTCGGTTCACAGATTGCAGAAGACAAGCCAATCAATAACGGCACATCAGTTAGTACAGACATCAATTCCTTAATGCGTAGCGAAGCCTTTTTCGATTCAAAGCACCCAAACCATAAAGCTGTGAAAGCTCAGATTGATTCGTATTACGACAGCCTAAGACGATAACAAATAGCTCCTGAAGTGGCGTTCAGATAAAGCTTCAAGCCATACAGTCCTTGTGTAGAGCATGTGACTGTATCACTTCTTATCAGCCCGATATGGATAACTGAAACAACAACAAGCTCTACAAACACAACAATATAAATAGGGCTAATAATAGCTCTAACAATAAATCTAAATAATAAAAACAAGGACAATAAAAACAATGTCATATAACACTATTGATAGTGTGTTTGTTAAGCAGTATGCAGACACATATTTAGCTCTATTAGAGCAGAAAGAATCAAAACTATTATCAACAGTAACCAATATCGGTTCAGTCACAGGTACTTCCTGGACTCTTAATGAGATGGGTACTTTAGGTGATGAGTTTAATACCTTAACTCGCTTCGGTGAGACACAATATACAGACGCTTCATTTGCTTCTCGTTTAGGCACACTAAATGACTTCCCGAACTTCACACGTTTGGCAATTCAGGACCTCTACAAGCTCAAGGCTCAACCACAAGATCAACTATTACAACGCTTACATTCAAAATGGAATAGGAAGGTCGATAAGGTTGTATATAACGCTTTGTTAGGTACAGTTGCTCGTAAAGAAGTTGGTGCAGATACTTATACAAACGTAGCTCTTCCTGCTACTCAGATCTTAGGTGATGCAACAGCTCCAATCACTAAACAACTTCTCATCGACATCCGTACTAAGTTTATGGAAAACGAATGCGAAGAAGACATCTATGTGACATACAATGCCGATTTATTAAATACTTTGCTTGCCGATACCACTTTGACTAGCGCAGATTATTTGGCTGGTCAAATGTTACAGCGTGGTGAGATCAGTAACTTCTTAGGCTTTAATTGGGTTCATTACGAAGGTATTCGTTCAGCAGATGGCTTATCAGCTACAGGAGTTGCTTATACCAAATCAGCAGTTGAAGTAGCGACTAACTCAATTTCTCCATTGAAGATCGTAGAAGTAGAGACTGCTAACCGTTTCCATAGTATTGGGCACGTAGAGGCGATTGGTGCTGTTCGTAGTGATGAGAAGAAAGTAGTAGCTTTCAAATTCAAAGTTTAATAGCTGTATTAATACAGTTATAATAAAAATAAAAGCTCCTTATCTGTAGCAGGGTAGGGGGCTTTCAATACCTAATAATAACAATAACTAAGGACGCTACATGACAACAAAAATTGATATATGCAATCAAGCTTTAAGCCTTATAGGGTCAGATAGCATTACAAGCTTCGATGATAAAACAAGTATAGCTAGACGTATGAAAGGACTGTATGACACATCACGTAAAGCGTTACTTAGACTCCACCCATTTAACTTCGCAACCAAGCGAATCAAATTAACTCCATTAACACTTAAACCAGACTTTGGTTATGAGTATCAATACCAACTTCCAAACGACCTAATCAGAATCATTTCAGCTAATACTGAAGACTATGTATTAGAAACAGACAAACTACTAACAAATGATTCAGCTATCGAACTGATTTATGTATTCGACAATACAAACGAAGAGACGTTCGATCCACTATTTACAGAATGTCTAATCCTATATCTCGCATCTAAAGCAGCTAAACCAATTACAGGCTCACAAGGTGCAGGGGAGTCCTTCTATATCCAAGCTCAAGACCTAATTAAACAAGTTAAAGCTGTTCAGGCACAGGAAGTATTAAGCATCCAATTTTTTAAAGAAGACGACTACACATTAACGAGACGATATGGCTAAGATCAGTTTAATCAAAAACAACTTTACCAGTGGAGAACTCAGTCCGCTGATCTGGATGCGTACCGATCTAAACCAATTCAGAAATGGAGCTAAGTCAGTTGAGAATATGTTACCTATCATTGAAGGTGGTATTAAGAAAAGAGGTGGCACAAAACTGCTCAGAGTTGAACAGGATGCTATCAGAATCATTCCGTTCATTGTGAGTCATGGCAACAACTATCTTGTCGTATTCAAGCCTTACTCAATTAATATCCTTACAGCAGAAGGCACATTAGTTAAAACATTTACAACCCAGTACACAGCATCACAGATTAAAGACATCAACTATTGTCAGAGTCGCTATAACCTTTGGCTCGTACATGGAGATCATCCTGTATCCTGGATCAGATGTTCAGAAGACTTCACCAATTGGGCATTCGATAAGTTCACCTATTCAGTACCGCCATTAGAAGATACATATACTCCTGCATTACCGCTTAAATCTTCAGAAATAAACGTAGGCAAGACTACAACTCTAACGGCTTCAATGTATGCAGCTCACACAGCTAATAAACAATATACGGTAGGCGATATTTGTTATGTGTTTGGGCCTAACTGGACCATGAAATACTACAGATGTTTAGTAGATCACATGAACCAAGTACCTAAAGATGTATATGCAACGACAACAGATCCCGATACAGGCGAAGTTAGCTATACAGAAACAGTATATTGGCAGTCCATTACACCTGAAGAAGCTGTAGCTTTTAATGCTCAAACAGTTGGCAAATATATCTTCATCAATAGTGGTGTAGTACGTGTAGACCGTTTTATTTCAACAACTCAAGTATCAGGAGAGGTCCTAGTTAAGCTAAGTGCAAACATTGAAGCTATTGCTAGATCATGGACAATTAAAGAACCTATTTTTAACAATACATTTGGCTATCCAAGAGCAATAACATACTTCCAACAACGATTGGTATTAGCAGGGTCAAAAAAATATCCGAACTATATTTGGCTCAGTCGCACAGGAGACGAATCAAACTTCTTAACTACAACATTAGATGGCGATTCATTTACTGTAGCAGCATCATCCGAACAACTATCAAACGTCCTACATCTTAGTCAGAGTAGAGGTATTGTTGTTTTTTGTGGTGGATCAGAACTGACAATCAATGCTCAAGATTCACTGAGTCCAACAAATGCAAATATCCTGGAACATACAGCTTATGGAATTGTACCGACTATCAAGCCGATCAAAGTAGGATCTGAACTTCTGTTCGTACAACGTGGAGCAGAACGAATCCGAACCCTTGTTTATGACTATGCTCAAGATGGCTTGGTATCGAATGAGCTATCAGTATTAGCTTCACATCTTGGAGAAGAAGGAGCAGGCTTTAAAGAAATGACGTATCAGCAAGAACCTGATTCTGTTATTTGGCTTGTTATGAATAATGGAAAGTTAGCAACCCTAACCTTAGACAGAGAGCAGTCAGTTATAGCTTGGGCTAAACATGATATAGGTGGCAATGTGATTAGTATTACATCTCTACCTTCAACGACAGGTGCAGATAAAGTCTATTTCCTAGTCAATCGAAATGGCACATTACAAATTGAACAGTTACAGGAAGAGCTTCTACTTGATACAGCAATCCAGGCTACAGTAAACAGGTCAGATGATAAATGTACTGTAACTAATACTTTAATCGGTAAATTAGGCGATAACGTAGCAGCTTATTACAAAGATCCAGTGCATACCTATGCTGTACCAATTCTTAATAGAGTAGGAAATACCCTTCAGATCGAATGTGATGAGCAGGTAAATCAAATCTATATAGGTAGGAAGTTCACAGCTAGAGTTAGTCTATTGTCACCAGATATAAGCCAAGCTCCGACAACAACCAATCCATCACTATTCAAAGTCGATCATCTCAACCTATATATGTACAAGTCCATCAATCCAAAAGTGAACGGTGAAATTGTTGAACTCAAAGAATTTGATGAAGAAACATTAGATAAGCCAAAGCCATTTACAGGGCAACAAAGAATTGCTTTAGATGGATGGAACACATACGACAACTTCAAGCTTGTGATAGAACAAGATGAACCACTTCCATTTCATATAACAGCAACCGTATTAGAATTAAACATAAACGATAGATAAGAATGTATAGAGTAGAACACGCAAAAATTTTAGACATTCCTGAGCTGTTAGAGTTAGCAGTAGGGTTTTGGAATGAATCACCAACATACCAACAAAGACCAATCAATTTAAACAAGGTCAAGACTCAACTTCAGGCTTTAATCCTGTACCCATCACAAGGTTGTGTATTAGTAGTCAAAGATGACAATGACAAAATACTCGGTGGATTTTTAGGTGGACTACAAGAAGAGTGGCAGTCAGATAGCCTTATGGCTTTTGATTACTGTTTATTTGTTAGCTCTAATAATAGAGGTAGTAAAGTAGCTTATTTACTTATCAAAGCCTTTATTGAGTGGGCTAAAGAAGCAGGGGCAACATGGGTACAGTGTGGTACAGCAACTCAAATTAATACAGAAAGAACAATAAGCTTCTATCAAAAGTTTGGCTTCCAACATACAGGCTCATTCTTAGAGATGAAGCTGTAAACACATAATAAAAATAATAATGAGGTAAGTATGGCAGTAGCAGGAGCAGCAGCAGTCGCTTATTGGGCTGCAACAGCTTTAGCGGTGGCAGGCACAGCTTATAGTGCTTATAACGCCAGACAGATGGGTAAAGCACAAGCACAACAAGCTAATGAAAATGCAAAGATGGCTGAAGCACAGGGTCGTGTTGAAGCAGAACGTATTCGTGAACTTGGTAAGAAGCAAGCTAGTTCAGCAAGGGCTAAGATGGCAGCACAAGGATTAGATCTGAATGCTGAAAATACAGTTACGGAAGACATAGAAGAAGACATTGATTTGAATGCAACTAAAGATGCCTGGACAACTTTTTTCAATCGAAAGAATCAGGCAGGGCAGTTCAGAACAGATGCAGCTAATTACAAACTACAAGCACATCAAGCAACAGTGAGTGGCGTATTAAATACAGGCTCTACACTTCTATCTGCTTTTGGTAATGCACCTAAAGGCGGTGGCAAGACAACAACTCAGTCAGCTTCTAATATCAACTCCAATCAGTTGACGATGGATACAACCAGACTAAATTCTTCAGGGTGGGCATAAGATGGCTAGAATCCCTATGGGCAATTTTGGGAATGTGACACCACAAGCTCAACAAGGCAGAGTATTAGATAACGGAGCAGGACAAGTAGCTCAAGCAGTTGGTCAGTTAGCACAAGTTGGGCAACAGGTATCACTAAAAAAGCATAATGAACAGCTCAAGATCCAAGAAGAAAAAGAACAATACCAATTCAATATTGAAGCTTCTAAATATGGAGCTGAGTATCAAGATTACATTACTGAGACCAAGCAGAAATTAGTTACAGGGGAGCTAGACGAAAACTTAGCTAAAGCCTATTTAAGACAACGTGCAGATGAAATGAACGAAGCATATAGTCAAAGGCTACCTGAACATCATAGGGAAAAGTTCAATTACTACTCAGAGAAGATGTATAACGATTCTCAAGCCTTCATCAAGCCATTAGCTTATGAGACACAGAGACGTACTATTAATGCAGATTTTGAACAGGTAGGAGAAGCTACTCTTAAAATTGAGAATAGGGAACAAGCATTCGCTCTATATCAAGATACAGTCAACCGTAATCCTGTTTTAACTCCTGAACAGCGTACAGAGTCAATTCAGAAATGGAATGAACGTAGAGACTTGTCAGATGGTAAAGGTGTATTAGGTAGCTTAGAAGAGCAACAGGATATTAAAGCTCTACAAGAACTTCATAAGAATGTGGATACAGTCTTCCCACACATGAAAGTAGAGACCAGAGATGCCTATAAATCTAATATTGAATCAGCTATTTCTCGTATCCAGAAAGGACAGGAGATCAGAAATAAAGAACTTGATAAAGAACATGCTCAACTTACTAAAGACTTTGTAGCAGATGCTTATACAGGCTATCCATTATCTGAAAGTTTGGTCAATCAAACATTAGAAGCAGTTAAAGGTACTAAATACGAAGCTCAAGTTAGAGAAGCAATTGGACTCAATAAAGACGCTCAGAAGTTTAGAGATGCTTCACCAATTGAACAGGAACGAAGCATAGCAAGACTGACAGCAGAGTTAGAAAATAGTCCTCAAGAAGATGCTACAGCTCTTCAAAAGAAATTAGATGTATTCAAGTCTATCGCTGCAACTTCTAAACAACGTGCTAATGATGATCCTGTAGCTCAAGTCCAATCTCAAACAGGACATAAGCTTTATACAGTAACTCCTGAACAGATCGGATCTGGTCAAATTGATTTTAAGAAGGCTCAAGTAACAACAGAATTACTAGCTGAACAAAAGAAAGCAAATGGTGATGTAGGCTCATTGATCCAATGGAACAAGTCAGAACGTACAGCATTTAAAGATCGTTATTTTGAAGCTACTCCTAAACAGCAGAGAGCAATGTTATCTGATCTAACCAAGATGGCAGGAAAGAATAAAGAAGCTCAGAAAGAGTATTTCAGTCTCATTGGCGGTGACAAGAATGCTTATGACTATATGGGTATCGCAAAGCTCAATCAGTTAGATGTTACCTTACACAATACAAATATCAGAGCAGCAGAAGTTGCTTTAGAAGGTAAACAGATTCTTAATCAAGGACAAGCTTCCGTACTTGGTGCAGAGAAAGAATTTCATAACGCTATTCAATCTGAATTTGGCAATGCAACAGCTATTGGTACAAATGAACATCGAGCTTATCAAAACTTAGCTTACTCAATTTATCTAGGACTCGCTAAACGTGGTGAGAACATCATTAAACGTGATGATAAAGGTAATCCAATCATCAATAAGGAAATGGCTAAACAGGCTTTTGATATAGCAACAGGTGGAACGTATAAACAGAAGCTAGGCAAGAATACCAATCATATTTTTATGCCGTATGGCTTTACTCAAACAAGTTTTGAAGACCATATCCAAAACCATTTCAGAACACAGTATCGAAAAGAGACAGGCTACCTTCCACCAGACGAAGACATATTAAAGACACACGTAGTACAACCTGTACCTAATGCTACTGGATGGTTCATGTTCTTACAGCCTAACGGCAAAGTGATGAAGAATCCTAAAACAGCAAAACCGTACATTATGAGAATTTGGAAATAACAAGGAAAACACATGGGCTTATTAAGCGGTGAATTTACAAAACAAGACTTAGCGTTTGATGAAACGAAACTAACAGATCCTAAGAAGTTTAAGCGTGGTACGCTCTCAGACATCGGACTAGGTGCATTATCAGGTGGTGCTAAAGGTGTACTTTCAGTATCTAACGGTATCAGTCGATTTGTTGAAGGTGATGAAGTTGCAGATAAACGTATGCAACAGGTGAATGAAGCTTTTACTCCGCTTAATCAAGGCACAGCAGGACACATTACTTCAGGCATTACAGAAGTTGTTTCAGCAGGGGCAGTAGGCGCACCATTAGGACCTTATGGCATGGCTACTACAGTAGGACTCGGTACAAGAGCAACAGAACATACAAAACTGACTCAGCAACTTGGCGTAGATCAAGATACAGCAGATACAGCATCTAATATTTATGGAGCTACAAACGCTGCTTTAGCCTTTTTACCTGTATCTAATGTATTTAAAAAGTCATTAGTGGCTGACTATGCAGCTTTAGTTGTTGCACCTACAGCAGTAGGACAAGGTTTAACGTATGCAGAAGGAGCTTATTTAGATAGCAAGGGATATGAGAAACAAGGTCAGATGTATAAAGATATGGCTACAGATCCTAACGCTATTTTTATGAATATGGCTATTGGCTCTACTTTCTTTGCAGCAGGACGTTATATGAATGCTAAAGGGAATGCAGATCTACCTGAAGCAGAAGTACATAAAGCTGAAGCAGATTTCAATACGACAGTTGAACAGGCTCAGACAGATGCAGATGTATCTAGTATGCCTAATATTGCAGAAACAATAGATGATCTAGCTCAACATGAAGCTAATTTGAATCAAGCAATTGATCAGGTTATGAAAGGAGAGAAGGTCAATATATCTGAAGCTACAGGTGGCAAACTTAAAACACTAGATGACGTTAAAAAGCATATTCAAGCCAATCAAAAGAAACAGCCTACATTAGAAGAACTAACAGCTAAAGTAAGTGCTAACATCAGTGCTAGACTAGCTGCTAATAAGAATAATAGCTCTAATAATGAAGCTATTAAAATAGATATTAAAGCTCCTGTTTCCTCTAAAATGGATCAGCTAATTAAAGATACATATCAACTTGCACAAGCAGCAGGCTTTACTTCTGCCCAAGCTAGGGCATTAGTTGGAGAAGTAGGTAGGGAGAATGGATACAACCCTAATACTATGTTTGGCTTTCATACAGACGAAGCAAATAGCAAAAAGAATGGTGGTATCTTCAGTTGGCAAGGTAGTAGAGCTACAGCCTTAGAAGCTCACATGAGAGCTAAAGGATTAGTTAATGCAAACGGAACATTTAAACAGACCAATGAATCTTTACAGGCTCAATTCGAGTTTTTAAGAAAAGAGATAGAAGCTAATCCTAAATGGAAGGCTAACTTTTTGGATAAGAAAAACATTACCAATGATGAAGCAAGAGCAGCTTTAGGTGGTGCAGGGTCAGTTATTGGATGGGCTAGAGGACAGAACAAACTGTCTAGCGGTAAAGCTTTTGATTGGAAAGCACACGAAGCTAGAGCTAATAACTACTCAAATATGGTAGATGGACAGTCTACAAGACATATTTTTGAATCTGATACAGACACAACCATAGCAACAGAACAAGCTCCTATTAAACCTGAATCAAGCTATGAAGGAACGATAGATCGACTAGATTTAGATAACCTTCCACATGCAGATGAAACATTTATATCAGCCTATGACCTTAATGCTTTCCATCAAAAAGGAGCATGGAACGAAGTAGTAGGAGATCTGACAACAGAACAGCTTGATCTACCTAGTATGGTATTAGATAAAGATGGCAACTTAGTACCTGAAGCAGAAATAGACGTACCTAGACCTGTTCATAATCCTGAACTAGATCCTGATTTTGACAAGTTCTTAAATGAACTATTTGAAACGATTGAACAGACTCCAATTCCACATACAGCTAAAGGTGTCAGAGTTAAGGACGACATACTCAATCCAAACAATCAAGAGTTTAAGCCTGACTCAACAATTGCTACTGAATGGAAAGAACGTCAGAGATGGGAAGATAACAAGTACCAAAAAGAACTGACAAGATCCTACACAGATAAGGATGGCAACTTAGTTCAAGAGCTTCAATATCGTGGCTCGTATGTGCGTAGAACGGTGGACAGTGCGAATAAGACTGCTCAGATTCATGTAGGACGTTCAGGTAGAAGTGATTTTGTGGACCATAAAGGCAATAAAGAACTAGAAACAGCCTTAGATCGTATTTTTGATGAAGGTCGAGCATTCGGCTATCTCTCTCAGATCCCTAAAGGACAACAAACAATAGACAAGCTAGTCGCTAATCCTGATCTAGTTATCTCATCTAAAAAAACAGGTGAAGATCTGACAGCTCAACAATGGAAAGACAAGCTAATCCGTGAACAAGACAATATACAAATGATGGCTAAAGCAATGAGTACCTTAGCCAAGTGTGCATTAAAACAAGCATCATAATAATAAGAGAATTGAATGAAGAACGAATGTAGAACAGCCGTTGAAGGCGTATTAGGACGTAAACTGACAGATAAAGAAGCAGACTTGTTAGAACAACAATTCATTAAAGCTAGTCGTGAACTTCCGCAAGAAGACATCAAAGCCTGGAAGAGTATGTCAGACGAAGAACGTGCTGAAGCTATCGCTGACAGAGCAATTAAGAACTATACAGATCAGCACATTAAAGAAGTAACTAATCTGATCAATGATCTTGAGATCCGTGAAGCTTTAGAGCATGAACTGACTTCTCATTCAAAGCTCAACCCATTAGAAGCCCTGAATCGCAAACTTGTAATGTTCACAGATCAATCTGGTATCCAATCAGTTGAACACAATATTCAGGCAATTGAAGTTCGATACATGGGAGCTTTGGCAGACGTATTTTCCAAAACTCAAAAAGGCTTAGGCTATTTAATAGATGCAGATAAAGTAAAACTTCTAGTTAAAGAGATCTTTGGCAAGCCTTCAGGTGATGCAGAAATAGCAGGACTAGCTAAGTCAGTACAAGACACATTAGAACAGCTCAGACTCCACTATAACCGTTATGGCGGTGATATTAAGAAGCTTGCTAATTATGGTATTCCTCAATCTCATAGTCACTATAAAGTCATCAGTAAAGGTCAAGATGGATGGGTAGATTATACCTTTCCATTGGTAGACCGATCTAAATACAGACATGAAGCTAGTGGTAAGCTTATGAATGATGCTGAAGTTAAAGAAGTATTAAAAGCGGTTTACTCGACAATTAGTTCGGAAGGACATAACAAGGCTTCTGTACAGGCTCATGCTGTTCAATCAGAAACAGATCTTCCAGTTGGGATGAATATGCAAGCTCTTCATAAACATCATCGTGAGGTCCATTTTAAAGATGCGGATGCATGGGTGAAGTACCAAGAAGACTTTGGAGAAGTCAATTTCCATGACTTGCTCAGTAACCATATTCGTAGAATGAGTACCGAAATAGGCATGATGCAGACCTTTGGCTCGAACCCTGAAAAGCTGGTCAAAAATCTAGGACATGACTTGCTCAATAAGATGATGCAAGATCCAAAGTACGTTAAAGAGCATCGTAAGATTCAGAAACAAGCCAAGTTAATCAATAAGCACTATGACGAATTGGCAGGACAAGCTCTTCCAATTGACAGTAACTTAGCTCAAGTAGGCGGTATGTTAAGGAGTTGGACGACAGCTACCAAAATGGGTAGTGCTTTTATTACTGCATTTAGTGATCAGGCTACAATGAAACTAGCTTCTGAGATGCATGGTATCGCTTATACAAAAGTCTTCGGTAAACATATAAAACAGTTCAAGAATAAAGAAGAAAGAGACTTCGCTATCTCAATCGGACTTGGTGTAAGGGAAATGACGAATGCCCTTGTAAGGTTCGGTGATGACGATTTAGCATCTGCTTCAACCAAACTAGCTTCAGCTAATACCAAGACTCGTAAAGTAGCGAATGCAGTTATTAGAGCGTCTGGACTCAACCATATTACAGCTTCAGCTAAACGTGCTTTCGGTACAAGTCTTATGCACCATGTATCTAATCTGAACTCAGTTAAAGCTTGGGATCAGTTAGGACCTAAAGATAAGAAGATGCTAGAAGGTGGCGGTATCAAACAAGATGATTGGACGCTACTTCAACAGATCCAAAGAACTGAAGCTCCAACAGGAGAAAAGCTAGTCACCAATAAAGATATATTCAATGCTTCAGATGATGCAATCTTAGCTCATTACAACTTTGACAAGACAGGCTATACAGCTCAAGAACTTGCTGACCATGCTTTTCGATTAAAAGAAAAGTTTGCCAACAAGTATATGAATTATATCTACACTGAAACCAATGCTGCGGTACTTGAGGTCGGGGCAAGAGAAACTACATTCATGGGCTTAGGTCGTGAACGTGGCACAGTAGGTAATGAGTTAAGTCGCTTCTTCTGGCAGTTTAAACAATTTCCGCTGTCTGTCATTTTTCGCCAATATAGTCGTGGTATGGCTCAAGGTACACCACAAGAAAAGTTTGTATATTTTGCAAAGCTATTTGCTTATACAACTGTGATGGGTGCTTTAGTTGCTCAGATCCAAAACCTAACACAAGGTAAAGATTTAGATGATCCAACCACATTAGACTTCTATATGAAAGCTATTGTGAAAGGAGGTAGTGCTTCCTTTTTGGCAGATGCGATTTCAGCTACTTCAGATCCTACAGAACGTAGTATTAAAGACTTTATTATTCCTGCTGCGTTTAAAGATGTAATGTCAGTTGGAACAATGGTATCAGGAGCAGGAACAGCTTATCTATCAGAACGAGAATCAAGCTATGGAGCTGAAGCTGTAAATACAGTTAAGAACAATATACCTTTCCAAAATTTATGGTATTCGAGACTCGTATTTGACCGCTTAGTGATTGCAGAGATGCAGGAGCTATTCGATGAAGGCTACAGAGAACGCAAGCAACGTAGACAAGAAAACAATCACAATACAAGCTATTGGTGGGATCTAGACAACGAAAATATAGAGCTACCTGACATCAACATCAAAGAATAATAGAGCTATTAATAGAACTAAAATAATATGAGTAAAATAGAAGAATATAAATCAGAGCTAGTCCGTATTCAGGACATAGCTATATTAGACACAGTTGATCTAGTTGAACGTGCCAACGGTTGCGATAAAGAAACGAAAGTAGGTAGAGGTGATGCATTTTGGCTATATAAGTCTGCCAACCAAACTTTAGCTATTGCAGCACGTATCGAACAGCTACTTGAAAACCGTAACAAGATTCAAAACATCACAACAACAGAAGAAGAAGAAAAACAAAAAGAAGCTGAAGCTGAAAAGCTCCTTCAATCAGTTCGTAAAGAGCTGACTAAACGTAAAAAGGGTACTAAGAAGGATGGCAAAGAAGGCTAATACAGCTAACTTTGTTGAGTTCTATATGTTGTGGGGTCTAGTCAATGGTTGGCAGATCCCCGACTTCCATATAACAGTTTGTGAGTGGCTTGAAGACTTTGGCAACTTAGGTTTGCTTATGCTTCCTCGTGGTCATGCTAAGTCAACCATATTAGACGTATATAACGCTTACAGACTTTATAAGAATGCAGATGAATTAATACTGCATCAAGGAGCTACAGATCCCGATGCTTATAAATGTAGTCGTGGAACTCAACAGGTTTTAGAAAAACATCCCTTAACTTGGAATAAACAGAAAGCTAAGGGCGAAACACAGAAATGGTGGGTGCAAGGCTCTTCAGACGTTAAGCATGGTTCATTACATGCTAGAGGTATCTTATCCAACGTCACAGGCGCACGTTCTACATTCATTCAAAATGATGACGTAGAGACACCAACAACGACAGCTACTCCTGAATCAAGGGAAAAGCTTAGATACAGATTATCAGAACAGGTCCATATCCTTGTACCTGGTTCACAGCGTTTATTTATTGGAACTCCACACAGCTTTGACAGCTTATATACACAGATCCAAGAAGCAGGGGCTAACTGCTTAATCCTTCGCATGTTCCAACATGAAGCTCGCTTTACTTCAGGAGAACTAGAAGTCTCAATGACATTTAAACCTGAATATCTGTTTAGTGGTATTGGCACACAAGCCAAACTATTGAATGAGTATGACGATTATAAAGTTGAGAAGAGAGAACATGACTACCTAATCAAACTGACAGCTAAACATGGTTTGATAGATGCATATGCAGATGCGCTTTGGTCAGATCGTTTTACTCCTGAAGTGATGGAAGATCGTAGAAAGCAATGTAATACAGTCAACGAATGGGATTCTCAGTACCAATTACATGCAAAGCCTGTAGGTGAAATCAGATTAGATCCTGACAGACTCGTACCATATTCAGAAGAAGTAAGATGGCATAAAGCCAATGGACAGATTCAGATGCTCTTAGGAGACAAGAGGATTGTATCTGCAACTTTAAAACTAGATCCAAGTTCAGGAAAAACTAAATCAGATGTATCAGCAGTTGCTCTCGTTCTACAGGATGAGAACGGAAAACTATATTGGCATAGATCAGTAGCCTTAACAGGTGAAATAGCAGTTACAGATGACAAAGGACAGATTGTAGGTGGACAGGCTTATCAATTAGCCGACATCGTAGAAGAGTTTAAGTTACCTAATATCATTGTAGAAACAAACGGAATAGGTGGTCATGTACCTTCAATCCTGAGATCGGTATTTAAGAGACGTAATATCCATTGTGGTGTACGTGAGCTACATGAATCTCAAAACAAGAACAAACGTATTCTAGCAACACTTGAAGCTCCTTTACTCAGTGGATACCTACATGCTCACCAATCTGTTTTACAAGTGAATGGACAGGAAAGTCCTCAAGTGAAAGAGATGCGTTTATTTGATCCTTCAGTAACGAATAACAAGGATGACTATGTAGATAGTTTGGCAGGAGCTATATCAGCAGAGCCTATTCGTATCGGCACACATAACCATTACCCAACATACGACAGCAACAACAATTGGCAAGCTTCAAATCAATATGCAGAGATGAAACTTGACTTTTAATAATAGAGCTATTGTTAGCTCTAAAAAATAAAACCTAATTAGGAATAAAAATAACAATGACAGTAGCAAATACAGCACCATTTATAGAATATGAAGCAAACGGATTTACAAAGACTTTTAGCCTTCCATTCTTTGTTTATGGCAAAGATAACATTTCAATAAAAGTCGATGAAAAACTGATTAGCTCATCCATTTACGAATATGATCCGACAACAAATTCAGTAGTATTTTTTAAAGCACCATTTAAAACTGCAAAGATAGCGATATATCGAGATACACCTTTAGAGCGAAGTACCAACTATAAAACTTATGACAACTCTCTGCGTCCTGAAACACTGAATAGTGACTTTGATAAACTATGGTACGCCATACAGGAACAGAGTTTTTTATATAAGAACTATGAATCCGTCATAAACAATATCATTTACAATGGTATAGATGATTTTCGCTTATTGCCACAAGCAACAGAGCTGAAAGGGGATGAACTTATTGCTATCAGTCAAAATGAGAAGAACCGTACAGCTACAGCCAATCAATTAGCAAACTTGCTTGATAGACTCACAGAACATCCTGAAGTAATTGAAACAATAGTTCCAAGATTCTCAGCAGATTGTTGGACTATTGATGGTGTGAGAAGCATGTCATTCTGTATCGTTGGTGACACAGATGATGGCTTTGAAGCTCACTATACATCACGTAAAAAGAATGATTTTGCCGCAGCTATTTTCTTCAGTGAAGATAAATATATGCATCCTTATCTGAGCTATGAAACTAAGAAAAACTTCACTAACTGTACTTTAAGCTTCACAGTAGATATTGAAGGGGATGCTCCATCACTATTAGATGAGAAGCTTGGCTTAGTCATGACTGTTATTGTTAATGACAATAGTACGGCAGGACAGACTCCCTACTATTTAAGACTTGCTAACCTAGCAACGCCTTCAACATTAACAGCTACTCATGCTGATATTACGATTGATTGGAATACTGTAATTAGTGGCTTTATGGAAGATATACCTTTTCCAAAAAATGATATTGACCGTATCTTTATAGGCTGTTTAACAAAAGGCTTCGTTGCGACTTCAACTGATCCTTTAGCTTCACCACAACATGCAAAATTAAAAGTATCTAAATTACGAACAACAGGGATTAATGGTACATATAACCGTAGATCTATGAACATACCTCAGCATACTTTAGGGATGTGTACAGGGTACGATGATAGTTACAACGTAAACCCAAGACGTATTATTAAGAACTGCTATGACTTAGGCTACCGTGGTCTAATCAACCATTATTGTGGTATGTCACATTATTACGATCAGAAATGGGATGCAGGACAACAGCGATTTGTAGTAACCAAAGCAACAGATGCTCCTACATATAATTTACTAAATAGAGAAGCTACAACCTGGCACAAGTCATTTGCGAATAACGCATATAACAACCATCTAAAAGCTATATTTTCAGTCTCATATGAAATGTACAGTGAAGCTGCGGAGCTAACCTGGACTCAAAGAGATTGGTCAGATAACTATGGATATACAGGTTATGAACCGCCTAGCTATCTTTTAAGTCCTTGTAATGCAGATGCTATGTCATGGCTCCAAGGTGTATTTGTTGAGTTCGCTAAGATCCTTCACGATGCAGGGCATGTCCCTTATATGCAAGTTGGTGAACCGTGGTGGTGGATTAATCCTAATGGTAAGCCATGCGTTTATGACTATCCAACAAGAGTAAAATTCAATACAGAAACAGGATTCTTTGCACCTGAAATACCGAACCGCATGAGCAATGTTAGTGGTGAAGTTTATGATTCATTCTTAAATTTCCTTCAGAAAGAGCTAGGACAATCCGTTCTTGATATTCGTACAGCAGTTAAAAATGCTTATCCTGAATCTCAAGTCTCAACTCTGTTTTTCTTACCTAGTATTTTAGGAGAAGGTAGTGGTATAGCAGCTAAGATTAACTATCCTGTAGATCACTATAAATACCCAAACTTAGATTTTATCCAAACTGAAACCTATGATTGGCTTATCGTTGGTGAGTTTAATAAGGCATTGAGAGGATTTACTTCAGCTATAGATGAACTTGAATACCCACCACATTTAGTACATTACTTGGCTGGATTTGTACCTGATAACTTCTTAGGTAAACTCATCAACCCTGAGTACGAACTTGAAGCAGATGGTGCAAAAGTTTGGCAAGCAATCATGGGGAATGCGTATCTAGGCAAAGAATACAACGTAGCCAAGCAGTATATTTGGGCTTATAACCAAGTAATGCGTGATGGTTTAGTTGTAACACCACAAGACTTTTTGAAGAAATTTTGGCTAAAAGACAAGCTTTATCTAAGTCAGACAAAAGAAGGGGAAGTAACAGGCGTACCAATAGCCAATATGCCAGTGAACCCAACCCGACCACATAACCCAGAAGAACCAAATATTAAAAATTAAAATGAAAACAGGTGATCTATATCTCACGCTGTTTCTGTTCGCTATCGGCTTTGCAATTTATCTAGCGAAGTCTGTAGCAACTCAAGATCAAGACTCATGGTATGTCATAGGAGCTAAAGCTGTATTAAATGGCTTTACGTCTCTTATGGCTGGGACAGTTTTGTTATGGATGAATGCTCCAACACTAGCAGTTGTAGGACTTGCTGCATTGTTTGGTACATTAGGAACAGAAGCGGTTTGTAAATACTTTAAGTATCAAATCAATAAAAACATCAAAACTATAAAACTAGAAAATAAAGAAGAATAAGAAATGTCATTCAAGCTCGGTAAAAGGAGCTTGTCTAATTTAGAAGGTGTCCATCCTGATCTAATAAAAGTGGTCAAGAGAGCAATTGAATTAACTGAATGCGATTTTACAGTCACAGAAGGACTTCGATCTAAAGAAAGGCAAGCTCAATTATTAAAAGAAAAGAAAACAACAACATCTAACAGCAGACATCTTACAGGTCATGCAGTTGATCTAGCAGCCTGGGTAAATAATACAGTCTCTTGGGATTGGAAATATTATTATCAGATTGCAGATGCTATGAAAAAAGCAGCTTCAGAACTCAACGTCTCAATTGATTGGGGTGGAGATTGGAAGAAGTTTAAAGATGGACCACATTTTGAATTAACATGGTCCAAGTACCCTATCAAGGGCGCAAGCTAAGCTTGTACCCTAAGTACTACAGCCCTAGCACTTATTTGCTGCTAGGGGTTGTTTGTTATTTAAAATCAACTTGAATAGTATCTAAAGTCGTATCGGACAGAGGAACAATAGTATCGTACGAACAATCATCTACTGGATGTTCGTAATTATCAGGATCTTCAAGATACAAGCCTGCATCTGAACCAACTTCATTAAAACTATGGAAAGTAATGTGATTAGTCACTGTGCCACCATCATCGAGTTCTGCAAGAATATTTAAGGCAACAATATTTCTATCGTCATCCACGACTGTCTGAACTTGAACCTCTTCAATAGGCAGTACTTCACCGTTATCAAACTGAATTTCTGAAGGCAAAGTTATTTTCTTTTCTGAATCTTGGAAAGTATTTACAGCCATGATCAAAACCACAAATAATTGAGGAAGTAATATCAATAGCATTGGTCATGTACGAAACACAAGAACAAAAAACTTTTTGAAACACTTAAAAAAATTTTTATTATTTTTTAGATTGATCTAGCATATCTTTCAAGTTGTTACGGTTTTCAATATTTTCTTTTGAAGGGTTAGTCAAAGCAGCATCTACAGCCTCAGCATGAAAGAACTTAATCACATCTTCAAACTGGCATACCAAAGTAATTGGTGCATTAGCTGAAGTCTGGTCAAAGCATTTTTTGTCATTACTAACTACCTAACAATTTAGCATCTTCAGTGTTCGTCATAAGACAGAATTAAATCCATCAATTCATCTTCAGAAGCATTACAAAACTCACGAATACGTTCAGCAACTACAAAAGATGGTGTATAGCCTTCATCTGCATAATTATCTTGCTCAAACAGGACTTCAGCCATACCGCTAGGTAGATCTAGCCCTTCTTGAATGGCATCATAAGAATCAATATCAGGGTTTCCGTTCCACTTAATGATAGCCATTGTATATGGCGTACTTAAAGGGTGGCTCATATCATCTTTCGTAATATCTAACTTACCCATATAAAAGCCTGCTTCTTTCCAACTTGGCAAAGTTGCTGCCCAACCAATAGGACAAGCAACGGTATTGCTATCTGTCAAAAGCTGTTCATCACTGACGAAGCCAACTGTATTTTTAGTAGGTCTTCTCCAAGTACGAATATCAAAACGACTAGGATCTAATTTTTCTAAAAAATCTGCTAATTCTAATAATAGGTCTTTACGCATTTTCCAATCTCTCATACCTAGTTTAGTTGATACCACTAAACTCTTTTAATTCATCTGTTTCTGTAAAAATAAAGTCACGTCTATCAATGATCAGGCAATCTTTATTGTGTCTTTTGATTGAACGAATTGCTTTATCTATATCGTGACAATCCCAGAAATTTCCCCATTCAGATCCTGTCTGAGCAATCACTGGAAAGGAGTCTTTATCAAGGTAGATAAGAGCTACAACTAAATGGCTGTTCAATTCATCATGTTTTCGTACAAATACAACTCTATGTGCGAGCTTCAAAATCTGAACTGTGGACTTATTTAATCTAGCTTGGATAGACACTAACTACACCTTTCAAAGCTTAATTCAACTATAAGTCAATTATATAGCAACTAAATACCAATTAATACTAGACCTCTTGCGAAAGTATCGTTTTACCAAATTTTTGAATTGGCTAAAACCTTATTAAATGTAGCTTTAGACTGTTTAAATTTTGACTAATGCAAGAGGTCTACTTATTAAACTTTAAATATGATAAAAAAACCCATCGTGAACAATGGGTTTTATACAAAGACTAAAAATCCATAAAATACTCATTTTCACTTATTTTATAAAGTGTTAGCTTGCTATTACCATACTCCCTTAAAGTGTCAATGGTAACAGGCGTATATTTTTTTAACACTCCCGCTTTTTCTAGTTTTCCCTTCAGCCACATACCAAAAATTTGCAGGCTATCTTTTGATCTTAAATTTTTAAAATAGTCCCCTTGAGTTCTCATAGGAATAATTAAGCCATCATCCGTATATGCATAGAAGTCACCTTTTGGATAATCAGGTAAACTATTTATATCGTTACTAGAAATGATCTCTATTTCATACCACGGACGAGGAATGATCTTTCCAGTTTGTTTATTTTCTCTACCTTTACCAAAATACACGTTTAAATTTGAACTTGGCTTTTCTGCTATACGTTCGAGATCTATCTCAACCTTATTCAAAGCTGTATTTATAGTTCGTGAATGTCTAAAAAGTTTGCGATACTTTTCATCAATACTAAGGCTCACAACTCTTTTTGTGCCTGTATTAATTACAACATTATTTATTTTTTCAGAATGCTTATCAAACAGGGTATCAAGAAAGTTATTAACTTGAGCTTTTTGACTTCGATCTATAACTTCAACAGTACATTCAATATTACCTGCTAGACCACTAGGGGAGAAGTTAGAGGATCCTACAAAAATTTTATTATCAACACCTTCATTAAAATCGTATATTTTTCCATGATATCGTCGTCCATGCGCGACATACACACCAGAGTTAGGGTGTAGTGACAGGCTATTATGTAAATCTAAACAAGCATCTAATTGCTTAACTGAAAGACCTTCATAAAAAGCCATTCCCAACATTAGTTGAACATTTCCATACCTACAAGCTATGTCTTCCAATTGTGTACGATATGCTTGTATTGTATGTAAAGATACATAACCAGATGCAATTCTTACTTTTTTAGCAGTAACTAAATTGTATTCTAATACATCACGAAAATTACCACCATGATGCTTGTCTAGATTTGTAAACATTATACCTCTATCAATAAATCCTTAATTTTATTAGCAAAAGGAAACACACCTAAAGGTGGAACTGAATTACCAATTTGTCTACGAACTTCAGTAATACTTCCCAAAAACTCAAAATCATCAGGATATCCAAATAAGCGAGCACGTTCTCTATTAGTCAATGGACGAGGTTCTTCATAGTGATAACCCCATGTCCCGCCACCGCCTGCTGCAATGATTGTTGTAGATGGTTTTTCAGGGTGCAAACGACGATAAACGTGAGAAATCATCCCTTTAACATAATAAGGAGAATCTTTTGGAATATCAGTGAAATTTCCGCCAGGGGGAATAATTTTCAGTTTTTCAATCGTATCTTGTTTAATTTTTTGATGCTCATTATTGAACGGCACTTTTTCAACGCCCGCAAGAGCTTCTTTTGAAGGTACATAACTATCAGGAGAATGAGTTTTTTTTGGTGCTTCAAATTCCACATCTAAATCTTTTCTCACACCAACGATTAGTACCCGCTCTCTTAATTGAGCAACCCCATAATCTGCAAAATTAACCAAAATAGCTTTTGTATTGTATCCAACTTCACCAGTATTAGAAAAATCTTCAATAATTTGTTTTATAGCTTGTTTTTTATTGGCTGTTAAAATTCCTTTAACATTTTCAGCAACAAACACTTTAGGATTTTTCAAGGCAACTAAATCAACAAAGTTTTTATACAAGTTACCTCTGTCAGTGTTTACTCCCCCACGTTTCCACAGCATAGAAAAATCTTGGCAAGGGAATCCGCCAATAATGATGTCAGCGGTTGGAATACTTTGGTAATCAATCTCTGTAATATCACCATGAACTATATGATCACCAATATTATGAGCATAGGTTTTACAAGCAAAGCCATTAATATCATTAGCCCATAGAACATCAAATCCTGCTTGTACGAAACCTAAGTCCATTCCTCCACAACCAGAGAATAAAGAAATAGCAGTCAGAGTTCTCATAACAAAATCAACAACAATAAAAATATTGTCGATAATACACCGCAACAAGATGTAAGTGGTGACTGACCAAGAGATAATGCGTAAAGTTATGACGTAGCCATTCGATAAAAGAGTAATTTTTATACGTTACATTTCTTTCTTATGAGCTTTTCTGAATCTTTAAACAGAAATTTCAGCATCTTTAAAAAATGGCTGTTTTTGGACTTTATTAAAGAAACGAATAGCATCTTGTCTATAAGAAAAACAGATAGCTTCTTCTTGATTCTTGGACCATGTGTATCGAGTCTTATACTCAGCATCAATTTCTTCAACTTGCCAGTAGTCAGACTCATACATAACTGTCTCTCGTTTCAGAAACAGCCCATTCTTTTTTATATAATGGTTACGAAGCATTACAGGTCTTCAGCTTGATCAACAACGTCTTTTAATTTATTACGCTCTTCAATGTTAGCTTTAGTCGGCTCAACAAGAGCTTTATCTACAGCTTCAGCATGAGCTATTTTAGATACGTCTTTAACCAATTCAGCAAGAGCTTCTAAAGCCGCATCATAATCCTTATTAGTCATCTAGCTACCCTCAAATATATGGAACAAATATAACAGCCGAAAACATTAAATCACATGCAGAAAGCAGCCGTTTCCGCTTCTTTGCGACTTCAGATGACGCACTAAAATCCTAGAACTACTTTAGATAAGAACAGGGATACGACTAATCACGATATGAGCGAAGAAGCGGGCAAAATTTTTTAGGGGGTGTAGGCTCAGACTAAGTACCTACACAAAACCTATTTTGTATTTAATTTAAAATTTGGATGCTGTCCTGAAGCCATTAAAAAAACTGTCCAAGTCTGTTTGTTTGGCTGTCTTTCCCCTGCTTCATATTTGCGCCATAATGAACCATCTGACAAGCCTGCTAACTTTGCAGCCTGTGCAGCAGTTAAGCCAAGATCAAGCCGAAGATCTTTTATAGAACTTGCTTCTGGTGCTTCAATTAAAAAGTTTTCAAACGTCATATTTTCAAATTTGCTCATTAAAAAAAGCTCCATATTGCAGGAGCTTCATGTTATCACTTAAATCATTTTTAAGGTACGATGTCCTTTTAGCTTAATCGTTCTTTCAATTTCATTTAAAGCTCTAAAAACAGAATGATAACCAAGTACACCGTTTGCAGATCTCAGAATAAAACCTGATTTGTGCATCATCCAAACATGGTACGGCTTTTCATATTTCCCTTTCGTATCTTTGGAAATTATATAAACCTCTCCTGACTCAACTTTTACAACTTGAACAATTTTATCTATATCAACCTTTGCCATAACAGGAACAGCAGCAGGAAGGCGAACAGCTAAACGGCTAAGAGCTTCAGATTTAAAAATTTGTGCATTCATCTTTACAGCTCCCTTTAATGGTTGCTATAGATGAAGTTGCCGACACGTACAAAATCATTTATTAGGGCATCACGACCATAAGCTTCATATGAAATATACCCCTGCAATGCTTCTGGGATCTCAATGCAGCTCACATCATGCATAAGGTAGTGACCAAAGTCATAGTCGCTCATATCTTCACAGAATTGGTTTTCATCGTGCCATTCTTGGGCATCTTCTAAGTTTTTAACGTATCCCTCATTTTTTAGTTGCTGGAACAAGTCTAGGTCTTCTTGAAAATGCCCTTCCATGATTAGCTCTATAGCTGTCTCAAGGTCTTTAAAATTATCCACGTTCATGTACGTGTCTTCACGTAAGCCTTCAACTTGCCAAAACTCGATTTCTGTATCGCCAATGATGTCACGAAGGTCTGAGATATCATCAAAGAAAATATTGAGACCGAAGTCATAAGTGAAGCTGAAAGCTTCAAGACGGAATAATTTAGAAGAATCAGAAGCTTTATTAGAAAAGTCGAATGCGTTCATTTTTTAAGTCCTGGACTTAGGTTATCTGCAAGTCCTAGCAGTCGGTACACGTTGCACCTCTAAGGCTTTTTATATCTCTTCACCTTATGCTTGTTATTATACTGTACTTAGTACCTATTATCAACAATAAACTAATGTTTTTTATATGATTTATAATTATTAATAGCTCTATTATTACAACTATATTTTATAAAAGATAAGCTTGTTTTTGCTTCTAACTTTCATCATTCTTGGAGCTGTGGCAATCCATTAAACAAACGCTTTTTAGCGGAGCGAAGCGACATCCTTATTCAAGGAATATGTAGAAGGTATGTGATCCTACCTTCATCAAACTTTATCGCTGCGACAACCATTGAACTTAAAAAATTTCAAGCAAGGAGCAATGTCAATGAAGCTTGCGTAATTGACATTGTGAGTGATTGAAATAAAGTTCAATGATGTTGGTTGTTGCAGCATAAGTTGAAGGGAAAGTCCTACTATACATAGTCCAGTGCTTTTGCTTTTGCGTTAGGGATGTTGGCTTTGCTCGATACGAATGTATCGACCCGAAGGGCAACTAGCCCGACCCGAAGGGTAACGCCCATATATTTATAAATAAGATATAGAATCAGATATAAGTACAATTTTAGTTATAAGAGATTGGCAAAAACTACCAAAACAGGCTAAAAATAGCTCTAATTTCGTGGAACAAAGAAATAGCTGAAATATTGAACTTCAGCTATCTTGTAAGTTGTTGAAATACAAAGCTTAGTTAAATTGCATTGCGTATAATATCCATTATGTTAAATAGTGATAAAAACGATTAATATTTAAAAGCTAATAGATAGTATAGATCTAAATTAATTTTGCAACTCTTCTTCTTCCAGTTGCCTTTTTTTCTCTTCCATCTCCATAATTCTTTTCTTGCCTATTAAAATAGTTTCATGGAATTTTAATTCTAATTTTTCCAAGTACTGCTTTAATACTTTCTTATCATATAAGTTAATAGGTGTGCATTGCTCATATACTAATTCGTTATTGTCCATATAAATAACATCATCAGTATTAAAATTAGATATTTTAGCAGGTATAAAAAAATTACCATTAGTTTGAACTAATCCTTGAACATGCCAATATAAATCAGCGAACTCAATTGGATTAATACCAAAAGAATGCATGGTCAAATGTAGGGTATCAATATCAACGGTAGCAAATCTATTTTCAATTTTGGCATATGTAGATTTTGACATACCAATTTTAAATGACATTTCATCCTGATTTAAACCTGACAATTTTCTCAGCTTATATAAGAGATAGGCATAACAGAATGATGGTGTTGATACGATAAAAGGCTGATCCTTCACCTGCTGCAATCTTACTTTTCTTTGGTGCTTTTCTATTTCGGCTTTGGATGCAGTACTGTAATCCAGTGAATTAAGCAGCTTCCTCATTTCTTCGCTTGTGTCTTCGCCACATATCCATTCATTTACTGATTTTGTCATTTTAAAACTCCATAACTATTAGTAGATATTTTAGCACAAATCATCCAAAAACATTCTTTATTTAGCTCAAAACTTTCTGATTTCGGATTGTTTTTATCTGAAATATGAAATATATTCTGTCGCATGATTGACAAATTAACCTTTAAGGAAATGGAAATTGACTAACCTTTCACAACCAAAAACAGAAATTATTGAAAATGCTGAGCTTGTAACAATTGAAGCTGAAGAAGTTGAAGAAGCTGCTGATACGTTTACTGGAGTTCGAGCTGACATTCGAGCCTTATACGATGAGCTATATACCTTATCAAAACAATGCATCTTTATCAGTGAGGCACAACGGACTGTCTTCATTTTGTGGATTCTCCTATACCGCTTGGCTTCACAGTTACGCTATGCGCCTGTCCTTGTAATTGATGCTGAAAGCCGTGGATGTGGTAAGAGTACCCTACAGACGTTTATTGCCAATATGTTGATTGGTGATGCCTGTCCTCGTTATACAGAATTTACACCTGCTGGCTTAAAGCAAGTGGCTCTTGAAGTACCTTTGTTCCTGGACGAACTTGACACCATGCCTGCACGAATGCAGAAGGCTGTAGCCAATCTTGTGAATACACGGTTTGAAGCTAAAGGTGCGCGTAGTATTAATGCTCGCGGTGTACAGTCATCATTTGGCTTTACATGCCTGGCAGGGATTCAGATCCTAGACGACCTGCTTGATTCAACTCAGAGTCGTTGTATTCAGTTATACCTTGAGCCTGCACCTGCACATCGTCCGTTGGCTAAGACCTTAGACGAGATCCCTGAGCGTGATATTGAGTACACCGCTCAAGAGATTGACATGGTTATGGCTAAACATGCTGCTCAGTTGCATTACTACTTCCAATATGTGAAGTACCCACAACAAGCTGTTTTAACAAGCCGTTTTGGTGATGTATGGCGTAACCTGTTCGATTTGGCTACGTTGTTAGGCAAGAAATATGTGAAGCATTTAATGAAATGCGTTATGCAGCAACCACAATGGAAGGATGCAGTACAATTCCCTGAAGTGGACTATTATTGCGAAATTCGTGATTATGAGGGTCAGCAAGAGCCTGAGATTTATGACGGAACAGATGAAATTGAAGTTGATCACAGTACAAAAGACTTCATCACAGGCTTGAAAGCAGTACTAGATTTCCATCAGAAAAAAGCAACGGTAGGCATTCAGACCAAAGAATTGTTTGAGTACATGAAGCTGTTGAATATCAAGGATGCACCTTTGACTCAACGGACTCTAGGACGCTATATGACTGATCTTCAATTCAAAATTAACAAGAACGTCCGTAAAAATAGCGGTTATCGTTTTGACGATACTCAAGAGCTTTTAGAAGAGCTGTACCCTAAAGTTGTGAGTCAACCGTTATATGAGCAATATACTGCAATCCTGGAAAGCCAATAAATAGTACTGCTACTGGAATTTCACAGTACTATCAACACTTAACCAACGACAGACTTAGTATTCGATTTACGCCCTCTTGAAGCTAATTCATCAGGGCTTTTTCTTTTGCGTGGTTTGGTTGGACTTCTTGGGTACTCATTTGCATCTGAACGGATTGCAGATTTCTTATGCTGCTTGCGCTTCTCACGCTCCTTTTCACGTTCATCAGGTGTGGTAGATTCAGTCCTAATCAAGTTGAACTGCTCGGCTAGGATATTGTCTGCTTCTTCCTTCCCTAAAACATCATAGGCTGCTTTAACAACTGCAACTCGAATAAAGTCATTCAACGAATACGGTCTACCCATTTCATCAATTGAAGCCTTTGCAGCTTCCTTGAATAGACGATCCTCTTCATAGAAAACAGGTACAGTTAAATGTTTGCCAAGATTCAAACGATCCCTTAATGCAGGCTCAATCGTACTTTTTTCATAAATGTTCTTGTGCAGTAAGTTACGTGAATACTCTGACTTAAAGTTCTCATCATCCAACACAACTTCAGGATTCGCCTGGATCTCGTCTAGGTCGTCACCAAAACCTATTTTTGCTTTTTGCTTGCTCATTATAGGATCTCCACCAAGAACTCATTGAACTCATCTTTAGCCTTCGAGCTACCCATTTCCAATACAGATAAGCCTTGTACTGAAGCATCACGGAACTGTTTACGGTCACGGATAACAGTATTCAGGATCTTAAATTTTGGCAGGGTTTGAAGTAGTTCAATTGAATCTGCAACTTCAGTAGATTTTGAGTTTGAAGGAGCTTTATTGACCACAATAAACGGCTCAAGTTTTTCATTAACCTTATGGAAGGTGTTAAACATCTTCAGCACGAAAGGCAGTACTTCAACATCAGCCTGGCTTGGTTGAGTCGGTACAATCAATTTATCTGCGACTTGCAAGGCACTACGGAACTCTTCACTGTCACGCCCTGCAACGTCCAATACAACATACTTATATTTCTTTTGTAGATCGAGCAGGACCTTCTTCAAATCGCCTTTATGGTGTTCAGTATCAATCTGATTTTCAGTTCTACGCTTTGACCATTTAACAGCAGATTGTTGGTCATCAGCATCAACTAAAACTGTATCCCCTTTTTTACTTAAAGCTACAGCTAAGTTAGTGGCTATGGTCGTTTTACCGACTCCCCCTTTTTGATTTGCAATCGTAATAATAGGCATTTCTATATGCTCTTTAGCTTATTCAATAGAGCTATTGTATTCTCATACAACAATAACAACAACTATAATTTTTCTTTAGTTTGTAACAAGATAGGGTATGATATGTTGCATTAATTTGGGGGTTATATGAAGACAAGAACAAAAGGGATTATAGCTGCTGTAGGTTTTATCTTTTCAATAGGCATTTATTATTATTTGTCCCTAGCAATAGAATGGATGTGGTCAGATGTTTGTGCCAAACATTATTGTATGAAGACACCTACGCTAGCGGAATTTCTTGCAATAGAAGTGGCAGTTATAGGTTTGTACTTTGTTATTTCATCACTCGATGAATGGAAAAAACAATACAAATTCACGAAAGAAATTGAAACTATGGAAGAGTTTACTAGAGCTAAACAAATATTAGAATTGCTAGTTAGTAAAATACACTACTTAATAACAGAATGTCGAAGATACGATTATATGGGAATGTATGAAGCAGAAAAAGAGTTTAAAGAAATATTAAAAATTCAAAATGTTCATAATAGAATATACAACTTAAGAAATACAATATTTGAAGTTGCAAATAATCTCCATCAGAAGGATATAGAAAATCTTTTTTATGAATTCAATACTATCGTTGATAATATCATTGCATGTGTTAATGAAAACCACCTTTCAGAAGCAAATAATACTGAAGATAAAGAATACAATTTTAATCAAAGAAAGAAAAAAGTTGATAATATTGAAGTTGGTTTAAAAAAACTAAGAGAATCCAAGAAAGTTTTTGAAAATAAATTTAACAAAGTAAAAAATAAAACAAAGACGTAGTTATAAAAAATCCCCTGCTCCAATTAAGGAAACAGGGGTAAAGGATAATCAGTCTTTATAGTAAATACCCTTAGCTCCAATGGCTTGAAGGGTAATAAGTTGTAATAGTGAAATAGAATGTCTGTCATCTAGTTTTACATCAATTAAATGTAGAGTTACTAGAAAGCTTGTGACGATATATAAAGTGATAATTGTAGGGATCATTAGTAATTTCCAAAATGTGTATTAATGTCTTTCATGTTGTCTGAATATGATCCGTACAAGTCATCAATACCATAATCAATGTCTAAGTCATCTGCATATTCATTCTCGTACTTGAGATAGTTGTATGCCATTTCTGCATCAGCGTTGAAGGCTGTTAATACACCTTTCTTGTAGTCTTGTTTGATGTCTGATAAGTGTTCAAATAATTCATCGTCTATTTCGGCTTCTTCAACTGACCTACCGTTATATAAACCTGTTTGTAAGATCTTGGATTTTACGATGTTGTTGTACTCTTTTTTTGATAATTTTTTCATTCCTAGTCCTAGTTAATCTTAAAGGGAATGTTGAGTTCCCTCGCCCTTTTGAGTATTGCTTCAGCTTCTTCAGCGTTAATGAAATACTCAGTATGTGTATGTTCTTTCTTTTTGTGGTCTTTATATTTGATGATGCGTTTTGATGGGATTCTTTCAGGATAAATCTCTTCCAATAGGCTATGTACCTGGTCCTTGTCCATCTCAGT
>NZ_JFCC01000029.1:0-38171 GCF_000582925.1 Acinetobacter sp. 1294596
CCTTCTGGAGCATGTTCAACAGCCATGAGAACTGCCCCGCCCCATTCGCCGCCCATCGCCATACCCTGAATAAATCTTAAAATAATCAGACAAACCGTAGCCCAGTAACCAATCGACTCAAATGTAGGTAACAGTCCGATTATGACTGTCGGGATACCCATTAACATTAAAGTCACTAATAACATGGATTTTCGGCCAACCTTGTCACCAAAATGGCCAAATACAATACCGCCTAATGGTCGACCAATAAATCCGACAGCGTAGGTTGCAAAAGCTGCGAGTACACCGGTGAGCGGATCAAGGTTTGGAAAAAATAGTTTATTAAAAATGAGTGCAGCAGCAGCACCATAAATAAAAAAGTCATACCATTCAATAGTCGTCCCTACCATACTTGAAATGCCTGCCAGGCGGTGAGAAGACTTTTTAGAATGCGAACCGTTTCCATGTATTGTTTGCATTGTCATATTCCTTTTTAGATTTTCTTGTTTTGAGTTTTTATACGTATAATCAGCCCTGACCATAAGTATTTTCAGTTTCTCTCTAGTCTCCTTGAATGTATTAACTTATGTATGAATGACTCAGCCGAGTCGCTCTAGAATTTGTTCAAGTTCTGGATTCTCCTTTTTCCATTGCGGCTGTTTGTCTTTATCAACAATAAGTGCACGGACACCTTCAATAAAATCACCATGTTCAAACCAGATATCTTGTAAATCACGCTCAATCTGCATGCATTGTTGTAATGACAAACTTCGTCCTAAGTGCTGTAGTTTCAGGCTGGTCTGTTTCGCAATCAGGGAACGCTGCTGCAAGGTAATCAGTATTTTATTTGTCCATGCCTTGTACTGCTCGTCTTGTTCATTTTCCAGACTCTGTTCGATATCCTGCAAATTTTTAAAACCAAAATGTTTTCGAATATTTTCAGACCGTGAACTTAGATCACTCTCAGCAGGACGGGTAATATACTTTCTAACCATCTGTTGTATTTTTTCTTTATTTAAACTGGATGAATGAGCCAGCTCATTCTGTAAAGCCTGAAGTTTTTCTCCAGGCACATGGTAGTCAATCAGATCAAGATAAAGTGCATCACTACTGCTGATTTGCTCGCCGGTAATCGCCATATAGACGCCGATATCATCAAGACGAGATAGAAAGTGTGTTGCTGCAACATCAGGGAAAAAGCCGATTGCTGTTTCCGGCATGGCAAAACGGGACTTTTCACTACTCACAATAATATGACAGGCCTGTGCCAGACCGAAACCTCCACCCAGCACATAGCCATCCAGTATGACTATAACCGGTTTCTGATAATCACGAATCCTGTTAAGCATGTCGTATTCAGCACTAAAATATGCTTTATGCGCTTCAGTTTGGTTTTTATAATTATCATATAGATAACGAATATCGCCACCTGCGCAAAAAGCTTTTTGACTGTTTGATTTAATCAATATAGCCTGAATAGAATGATCCTGTTGCCATGTCTCAAATTGCATATGAATCTGATGAATCATCTCAATTGAAAGTGCATTAAGATTTGCGACACGGTTTAGACTGATTATTCCCAGAACGCCCTGCTGTTCAATGATTAAATGCTTTTCCATATCCATCTCATAATTCTCCTATTGATTTTTAAAGTGAGCTTGGCGCTTTTCAATAAATGCCTGCATACCCTCTTTCTGATCTAGCGTTGCAAATACAGAATGAAAAGCACGGCGTTCAAAGCGTAAACCTTCAGCTAGATTTACTTCAAAGGCACGATTAATCGACTCTTTAATCATCATGCTTGCAGTTAAAGATTTGGATGCAATTTTTTCAGCTGCCTGCATGGTCTGTTCTAGCAGTTGCTCTTTACTGAAAATGCGGGCAACCAGACCGCACTGCTCTGCTTCAACAGCCTCCATCTGGCGTGCGGTCAGGCACATTTCCATTGCTTTGGCTTTACCTACTGCAAGTGTCAGGCGTTGTGTGCCCCCTATACCCGGTATCACACCTAAAGTTAATTCTGGCAAGCCAAACTTGGCATTATCTGCACAGTAAATAAAATCGCACATTAATGCTAATTCACAGCCGCCCCCTAACGCATAACCGCTTACTGCTGCAATTAAAGGTTTACGGCGCTGTGCAATTCGGTCGGCAAGGTTGAAAAAATCATCAAGATAAATTCCGGGAAAGGTAAGCTCAGCCATTTCCTTGATATCTGCGCCCGCAGCAAAAGCTTTTTCTGAACCTGCCAAAACCATGCAGCCAATTTCCTGATCTTTTTCCAGATCATCAAGTGCCAGGTTTATTTCACTGATCAACTCGGAATTTAATGCATTCAAGGCCTTAGGCCGGTTCAAGGTAATGAGACCTACCCCGTTACGTTTTTCTAGTAAGATTGTTTCAAACTGCATACTTCATCCTTATATTTTTATAATCCTTCCAAACTGTTAGAACCTTATAGGCTACGCGCAATCACCAGACGCTGAATATCGCTTGTACCTTCATAGATCTGACAAATACGAGCATCACGATAAATCCGCTCAATAGGAAAGTCTTTTAAATAGCCATAGCCGCCAAAAATTTGTAAAGCTGACGAACATACCCGCTCTGCCATTTCCGAAGAAAATAATTTCGCCATAGACGCTTCATTCAGACAGGGTTTACCTGCTTCTTTAAGACGGGCTGCATGATGAACCAGTTGACGGGCTGCTTCAATTTCTGTCGCCATACTGGCTAAACGAAATGCAATAGCCTGATGTTCAAAAATAGGCTGGCCAAAGGTAATGCGTTCTTTAGCATAACGGGTCGCTTCTTCAATTGCAGCACGTGCCAGTCCAACAGCTTGTGCGGCAATTCCAATACGGCCACCCTCCAGATTGGAAAGTGCAATTTTCAGCCCTTCGCCTTGTTGTCCCAACATTAAAGTATTAGGTACACGTACATCAGTTAAGGCAATCTGGCAGGTATCTGAAGCATGTAAGCCAAGCTTTTCCTCGGTACGAACGACTTCATAGCCTTGTGTTTCACGAGGCACAATAAATGCACTGATTCCTTTTTTACCTGCTTCCGGATCAGTTATGGCAAACACAATAATAACTCCTGCATTATTTCCAGAAGTAATGAACTGCTTGGCACCATTAATAATCCAGTCATCTCCATTTTTTACCGCACGGGTTCTGATAGCAGCTGCATCTGAACCGGTATGAGGTTCAGTCAGTGCAAATGCGCCAATCATCTCACCTTGAGCCAATGGCATCAGATATTTCTGTTTTTGCTCGGCTGTGCCAAATTTAGCTATAGGTACACAACCAACAGAATTATGGACACTCATAATGGTCGAGGTCGCACCATCTGCAGCCGCAATTTCTTCAAGGGCCAACACATAGGCCAGATTCCCGGTGTCTGAACCACCCCACTGCTCTGGAATAAGCATACCCATAAGACCCAGCTTGCCCATTTGCGATAAGACTTCTTTAGGAAAAGTACTATGTTTATCCCACTCGGCTGCTTTGGGCTTGATTTGTTCCTGCGCAAAACTTCTTGCCATATCCTGAATTAATAACTGTTCTTCCGTAAATTGCATCTCATGATCCTTGAGTAAGTTATCCTCTTTATGAATGAGGTATTGCCTCATCAGACAGCCTTGCTGTTTGCCTGCTGTTTTGCGATTTCCTGATTACGTAGTAAAAAGCGCTGTATCTTTCCGCTTGGCGTTTTAGGGAGTTCGGTCACGAATTCAACCTGTCTTGGGTAAGCATGGGCGGATAGACGTTTTTTTACAAATTGTCCAAGCTGCTCTGACAGCTCATCTGAGGGAGCTCTGCCTTCTGCCAGAACGACAAAAGCTTTTACAATTTCAGTGCGCTCCGGGTCAGGTACTCCAACCACAGCTGCTTCAATTACGGCATCATGCTCGAGAAGTGCACTTTCTACATCGAAAGGTCCAATACGGTAACCCGAAGTTGTAATGACATCATCACTTCTGCCTACAAAACTCATACTGCCATTTTCATGGAGTTCGGCAGTGTCACCTGTAAGGTAATAATGCTTTACGAAAGGAGTTTTACGGCTCTCTTTATAACCACCAAACCACATCATGGGAGACTGGTTAATGTCTACTGCCAAAATACCTGGAGTACCTGCAGGAAGTTCATTTCCCTGCTCATCTACGACAGCAATACGGTAACCCGGGCTTGCGAAGCCGGCTGCACCTGCACGGATCTCATGATTTAGTCCATGGTGGTTACATACCACCATACCTACCTCGGTCTGGCCATAATGGTCAAAAATTGGTGCATCCAGAACCTGTCTGAACCAGCGAAATACTTCTGGATTTAAGGGTTCACCTGCACTGCTAACCACACGAAACTTTCCTTTAAGCTGGCCCATCTGTGCAGGGTCAGCAGCCATCATCATACGGTAAGCGGTAGGTGCGCCTGCCAAATTGGTAATTTGATAATCATTTACAATCTGGCATAAACTTTCGATACTGAAGCCCCCTTCATAAAACAAGGTGGCATGACCTAAAAGTAATGGTCCGGTTATTCCATAGTACAAACCATACGCCCAGCCCGGATCGGCAATATTCCAGAAGGCATCTTCAGTTTTCAGTCCAATAGCATCCTTCATATAGTTGCCAAAAGCGATTAAGGCTTTCAATGGTACTTCCAGTGGTTTTGCAGGACCAGTTGTGCCGGAAGTAAACATGAGCAAGAACGGGTCCTGAACGGTTTGCATAACCATTTCACATTGGTCAGATTGCGCATTAACCATATTCCAGAAGTTTAGATCACCCTGTGGTACATTGCCCTCCCGGTCTGCCACGGTCACAATTTTCGGACACTGTTCGACTTCTTCGAGCTTACTGCGGTTGCCAATATCGGTAATGACCAGTTTGCTTTTTGCCAGCTGTAAGCGATGTTCTATAGCTTTAGGTCCAAAAGCCGTAAACAGGGGCTGATATACTGCGCCAATACGCCAAGCGCCTAAAATGGTTGCCAGTAATTCAGGCGTTCGGGGTAATAAACCGGATACCCGGTCACCGGGCTTTACCCCTTGAGATTTTAAAAAATTAGCAAACTGACTTGACCATTGCTTTAACTGGCCAAACGTATACTGTTCCTTTCCCCCATCCTTGCCCTGCCAGTACAACGCAATCTGGTCGCTATCTACATCAGCATGGCGATCACAACATTCATGGCATGCATTAAGTTGTTCTGGTGACCCTGCTAACAGATTTCTTACCACCGTATTTAAATCAAATTCTTTTACTGCATCGTGATAATCCAACATGATTGTTACCTCAGTCTGGTTTTATTGTTATTCATGACACGGGTGTTTTGATTTTATGCCATCCACTGGCTAAATGATTATGCTTGTTTTGGAAGATACTGCTGAATAATACTTGAAAAATCGAGGTTGGCATTACCCTGCATGCATAGCTGTTGATAAAGCTGCTGTACCAGTCCACCCAATACTACGGGCTGTTTGACCTGCCCCGCTGCTTCAACCGCCAGACCAAGATCTTTCAGCATTAATTGTGTGGCAAAACCATCCTTATAGCCTTTGGAAGCTGGCGCATTTTCACAGATATCTGGCCAAGGGTTGCAGACCTCAGAGCTCCAGCAGCGGCCACTTGAGCTGTTAATAACACCAGCAAGTGCCTGTGGATCAATCCCTAGCTTGACTCCAAGTGCCATACCTTCAGCGACGGCGGCCATAGATATGCCTAAAATCAGGTTATTACAGATTTTAGCAATTTGTCCTGCACCTACATCACCACAGTGCACCATGTTTTTGCCCATCGGAGTTAACACCGTTTTAACCCGTATAAAAGTAGCCTCATCTGTGCCGACCATAAAGGTCAATGTTCCTGCCTGTGCACCTATGGTTCCACCAGAAACTGGTGCATCACAGATAGTAATCTCTCTTTCTGCTGCACTTGCTGCAATATCTTTAATTGTTTGTGGGTCAATAGTGCTACTGTCGATACATAAACTACCCGCCTTAAGTACTGCCAAAACGCCATTTTCCCCCAGATATACATCCTTTACATGCTTTGCCGCAGGTAACATGGTAATAACGACATCTGCCGTTCGCGCCGCGGCCTGAGGGCTGTCACAAGCAATCCCTCCAGCCTCTGTAAAGTAGGTAACTGCAGTTTCACTTAAATCAAAACCGTAGACATTTAAACCTGCTTTGAGGAGATTCTGGGCCATTTTCCCGCCCATATTTCCCAGACCAATAAAAGCAATATTCATCCTTGAACTCCTGAATTAGCGTAAGCTGATGGTTGTGTTTACTTCGCCTGCTTCCTGCGTATCTTCAAACCAGCGGCTGGTAATGGTCTTCGTCTGTGTATAGAACTGGACAGCCTGTTTCCCATAAGGCCCGAGATCTCCAAGTTTTGAGCCACGTGAGCCTGTAAAACTGAAGAACGGTACTGGTACTGGAATCGGAATATTGATACCAACCTGGCCAATATCAATCATGTTCTGGAAAGTACGTGCTGTTGCACCACTTTGGGTAAACAAACCAACGCCATTACCAAATGGATTGGCATTGATCAGTTCGATTGCTTCTTCAAGAGAATCCACACAGATAATCGAAAGCACAGGCCCAAAGATTTCTTCTTTATAAATACGCATGTCTGTGCTGACATGGTTGAAAATCGTAGCGCCAACAAAGTTGCCATTTTCGTAGCCTTTAACCTCAACATCACGGCCATCTAGTAAAAGTTCGGCGCCCTCTTCTACACCGCTATTAATGAGCTCTACCACTCGGGCTTTTGCACGTTTTGAAATCACGGGTCCAATATCTGTATTTGGCTCATGACCGGCATTTACACTCAGCATTTTGGCTTTTTCTACCAGATCATGAATCCAGTTCTTACTTTCACCTACCATAACAGCTACAGACAGTGCCATACAACGTTGCCCGGCAGCTCCAAATGCGGCGCCTACTAAAGCATTAAGAGTTTGCTCTTTATTGGCATCGGGCATGACAGCCACATGATTTTTCGCACCCATCATCGACTGAACACGCTTGCCATGCTGACCTGCAAGGTTATAGACATGAGTTCCAACAGCGGTTGACCCTACGAAAGAAACTGCCTTGATATATTGATGTGTACACAAACGGTCGACTACGTCTTTGCCACCATGCACAACATTTAATACGCCTGCCGGAATACCGGCCTGAACTGCAAGTTCAACCAGCATCATGGTAGATAACGGGTCCTGCTCAGATGGCTTGAGAACAAATGTATTACCACATACAATCGCCATCGGGAACATCCAGAGGGGAATCATGGCTGGAAAGTTAAAAGGTGTAATACCGGCACAGACTCCTAACGGTTGTTGTAAGGTATAAGTATCTACCCCGCGTGCTACCCCTTCGGCATATTCCCCCATTTGTAATGTGCCAATTGAACAGGCATGTTCGACTACTTCCAGACCACGCTGAATATCGCCCTCAGCATCTGCCAGGGTTTTACCCTGCTCAGTAGTCAGCACATGGGCAATCTCTTTCATGTTGTCACGGATTAAATCTTGCAGCTTGAGCATAATACGCATACGTGCCTGGATCGGGGTTAAACGCCAGCTTTTAAAAGCGTCTTGTGCAGCATTAATTGCAGCTTCTACTTCATCTGGCGTCGCCATCGGCACACGACCCACAACTTCTTGTGTGGCCGGATTAATAATATCCTGCCATTCTGAAGTAGTAGATTCTACAAACTGCCCATTAATTAATAATTTGGCTGTTGTGGTCTGAATATTTGTCATTGTGTTCATAGCCTCTCCATGGGCGATATTCTTGTTGTGCTGTAATCAGAAAATATCCTAAAGCCGTATTTTCATCTTTTCGGTTTCACTTGAGACTAACAAAGAAGGTTTTGACTACCAATACAAATTCGCGCACGATTACTGTGCAAATATGCACAAGGGATAAAATAAAAATGAAAGTGGATTGGGATCATCTACAGTTTTTTCTGGTATTGGCACGAGCCAAAACCCTCACCAATACAGCACGTATTATTGGAGTAGAACATAGTACGGTATCTAGACGGATTCAGGCACTGGAGCTGGCATTAGGGACGCCGTTATTTAAACGGGAAGCCACGGGTTATGAATTGACGCTTGAAGGGCTGGCTCTGGTTCCGCGAGTGGAACAGATGGAACAGGCATTTTTACAGATAGAAAAGCCTCATCAGCCTTTACAAGGTCGTGTGCGAATTGGCACACCAGAAGGCTTTGGTACTGCATTTTTAGCAAAATTACTGGCAGAATTATCCAAACAGTATCCTCTGCTTACCATTGATTTAATCCCTGTACCTAAAATGATCAAGCTTTCTCACCGTGAAGCCGATATTGTCATTTCGATTGACCGTCCAAAATCCGGGCCTTATATCATTACCCGTCTTAGTGATTACTGTTTAAAAATATATGGCAGCAAAGATTATCTGGCGGCCAGTTCACCTATCCATCAGCTTGAAGATTTAAAACAGCATCGTTTTGTGAACTATATCGATGACCTGATATATAGTCCTGAACTGTACTGTCTGGAACGTTTGCCCCTACAACTGAGTGCCAGCTTCAGGAGTAGCAGTATTTTAGCTCAGCAAATCGCTGTTAGTGCCGGAGCAGGTCTGGCAATTTTGCCCAAATTCTTGGCAGATGAACAACCAGAACTTGAACAGGTACTGCACAAAGAAGTCCGTTTTATTCATACTTTCTGGATGCTGACACTGGTAGATTTACAGCATGAGCCACGCATCAAGCTGGTATGGGATTTTTTAAGAACACAGGCTGACAAATACCAGCATCTACTTATGGATTAAACTTTTTAACTAAAATATTGACTAAATCTGAGCTTTATCCAGTGCGGCTTTAATGACATGCTCTGACTCAAAGTCATGATAGGTCTTGCGTTCAGAATATTCATGAGCCAGAGGTTGTACTTCTTTTAAAGTAAGCCGGCTACGCTCAGCCAAACGTATATACTCTTCAGTTCCTTTTCGCTTCCATTCAATTTCTTGGGCTTCTAATACTCTAATAACCTTAGCCGGGCTACCCAAAGCCAGCACATTTTCAGGAATGACTGCTTTTGCCTTGACCGTGCTATTGGCACCAATAATAGTATTTTCACCAATTTCTGCGTCATCCAGTATGACGCTATTCATACCTACCAGAACATTTTTACGAATTTTACAGCCATGTAAAATGGCGCCATGACCGATATGTCCATACTCTTCAATTAAAGTGATACTGGCCGGGAAGCCATGCACAGTACATGAGTCCTGAATATTCGCATTTTTCCGAACATGTATACGGCCAAAATCTGCCCGCAGACTGGCAAATGGACCAATATATACTCCCTCTTCAATGATAACATCACCAATCAATACGGCTGTTGGGTGAATATAGGCTCCGGGGCTTACTACCGGAATAACTCCATCAATCTCATAACATGGCATTTTTACTTCCTTTTAATTTATTCTATTTACCTAAAGCTATATGGTAACTTCCTGTTTTAAACCGCCAAAACGTTTGTAAAACTGTGGATGTGCTGGTGGCATAGAGCCTTCTGCAGTTCTGGCCAGCTCCAGAAAAAAATCTTCTGCCGGATGAAAAACCATTTGATATACATTACTGCTAAGATTGCGGGCAGTTAGTGAAAGCCAGTTAGAAGGCAGTAATTCAAAAGGCAGATTTGGATCTTTAAGTAAAATACGGCGGTACTGATGAATCAGTAAAATACGGATCTGGAAGGCTTGTATTGGGTCCAGGTCATCTATACTTTCAATCAGATTCAGGACTTCTCTAAAATCACCAATAAACTTTTCATAACGCTGATGTAATTCCTGCACCGGCCAGTTAGTCTCGACCATACGTTTTACAGTTGGATAAGACTCTTGCCAGAGTTCCAGAGCCTCCGCCTTGAAAAGAACCACCTGATCACTCATTTTTAGGTTAAGTAGCAGACTTTGCAGTTTAAGATGATCACAACCCGGATATGCCATAACATTGGTAGCAATATTGGCGAAACCGAGCCATTCCAGTTCTTTTTTTAAAATAATCTTGTTTTCAAGCTCAACTGAACTGAGTAGCACCAGGTCCCATTTCTGGTCCCATTCTTTATGGCTCAGATTATAAATTTTCTGGTCAGCATTCACAAAGCGCTGGCGACTGCTTTCTGTAACGCGATAATAACTGGTTCTGCCTATTTTTTCAGAAATCAGCCAGCCGTTTTGTGCCAGCCGGAAAACGGCTGTACGTACCGAACGTTCATTGAATCCGAATACATCCATCAGCTGAATCAGGCTGGCGAGACTGATGATTCCACCACGATGGAAAATACAGTCACCAAATACAGTCATAATGAGCGAAGTGCCGCTCAAAGGCTCATTACTGATAAAATCATCGATGACTTGTTTGAGTTTTGGGTTCATCACGTTTAAATTCACCTTTGAAACGAAGTGATTTATCACAGGATAAACCACCTAGACCAATTTATGCCGATTGCCGTATGTCAAACACCCGTTGAGCCTTACCTTCTGAACGCGGGAGGGTGCCTTCAGTCACTATCTCTACACTCACCGTAATACCCACCATTATTTTAATCTGACTGATAAGCTGCTGGGATAGTTGATGTGCCATCATATCATTAATTTCTTTACGCATTTCTGCACGTATGTGCAGGCTATCTAAATGTCCATGTTTACAGATATGAATCTGGTAATTGGGAATGAGCTGCGGGATATGCAGAATCTGCTCTTCAATCTGTGATGGAAAAACATTGACTCCTCGGATAATCATCATATCATCGCTACGACCGACGATTTTGTCCATACGGCGCATTGGTCGTACAGTTCCGGGTAATAGACGCGTCAAATCCCGGGTACGGTAACGGATAACCGGCATACCTTCTTTGGTAATTGTGGTAAATACCAGTTCTCCCAGCTCACCATCTGGCAATACTTCACCAGTTTCAGGGTCAATAATTTCCGGATAAAAATGGTCTTCCCAAATGGTGGGGCCATCTTTACTTTCTAGACATTCCATTGCTACGCCGGGACCCATAACTTCAGAAAGTCCATAGATATCTAGAGCATCAATATTCAGACGTTCTTCAATTTCACGGCGCATCTCATTAGTCCATGGCTCTGCACCAAAAATTCCAGTTTTAATTGAGGTATTTTTTGCAGTATTAAATTTCTTTTCCAGACATTCGATAATATTGAGGCAGTAAGACGGCGTAACCATTAATGCAGTTGGTTTAAAGTCATGAATCAGTTGTGCCTGACGCTCTGTCTGTCCGCCCGACATGGGAATAACGGTTGCTCCCAGACGTTCCACTCCATAGTGTGCACCCAGACCTCCTGTAAATAGCCCATAACCATACGAGACCTGAATAATATCCTGATTACTTAAGCCAGCAGCTCTTAGCGAGCGGGCAACCAGATCAGCCCAGGTATGAATATCATTTTGCGTATAACCTACTACCGTTGGCTGTCCGGTTGTACCTGAGGATGCATGTACCCTTACAATTTTTTCCTGAGGCACGGCAAACATGCCGAACGGATAATGATCACGCAGATCCTGTTTAGTGGTAAAAGGAAATTTTGCCAGATCTTCCAGATGCTGAAAGTCCTCGGGATGCACGCCTGCATCATCAAATTTTTTCCGGTAAACCGGACTATTCTGATAGGCATGCACCAAAGTTTTCTTTATGCGTTCCAGTTGTACCTTGCGCAGCTCATCGGTTGAAACCGTTTCAATATATTCCATCGTATTGTTATTCATATTCTATACTCCATGTACAGTCATCCTGCCTGTATGATTCTGAAAAGACGATGCTCTTTTCATCCATATTCTTTAAGAATTGTGTAGCCCTGCCTGTTCTAGCAGCCTTTGTATTCAGGTGTACGTTTTTGCATAAAGGCCTGTACACCTTCACGGTAATCCTCTGAACGGCCTGCCAGACGCTGTAAGTCACGTTCAAGAAGTAACTGCTCATCCAGAGTATTATGCGCAGCAGCATGGATTGCTTTTTTAATTAATGCCAATCCATAAGTTGGTTGCTTGGCCAGATGTTCAGCCATTTTCTCAGCTTCAACCTGTAACTGCTCATCTTCAACTACCCGCCAGATCATACCGAGCTGTAATGCCTGCTCAGCCAGGATCTTATCTCCCAGTAATGCCAGTCCCATGGCTTGTGCCCGACCAACCAGCCGCGGCAAGAACCAGGTGCCTCCAGAGTCTGGAACCAGCCCCAAACGGCAGAAAACCTGGATAAATGAGGCTGACTTCGCTGCCAGAACCAGATCACAAGCCAATGCAATATTGGCCCCTGCTCCAGCCGCAACACCATTAACCGCACAAATAACCGGTTTTGGCATCTCGGTAATCAGTTTAATGAGCGGGTTATAGTATTTTTCAATTGAAAGGCCCAGGTCTGGTACTGCTGAATCAGGATCGACTACCCGGTCATTCAGGTCCTGCCCGGCACAAAAACCTCGACCTTGTGCTGAAATAACTACAGCACGAATATCGGGCTGCACAGCCCATTTGTTGAGGACCTGAGCAACTTCCTTATGCATAACTTCATTAAAACTGTTGAGCTGCTCTGGACGATTAAACTTTAAATAGCCCACAGTATTTTTTTCTTCAACAAGAATTGTCTGGTAGTCCATTCAGTATTTCCCTTTGAACCTGATTTTTATTTTAAAATAGATTAATTATTCATCGAAACTTAAGCGTACATTGGCTGTTACCGGTCGTGCCTGACAGCTCAGGACATAACCTTGAGCGATTTCATCCTCTTCCAGACTATAATTAACAGCCATATCAACCTTACCTGCTATTATCTTGCACTTACAGGTGGCACAGACTCCGCCCTTGCAAGCATAGGGTAAATCGGCTCCGGCGCGCAGTGCAGCATCCAGAATACTGTCATCCTGTCTGGAAACCTCTACCACCAGCTCACGTCCATCCAGAATAATCTGAACTTTTTCTTCATTACGGCCTTCAATTTCTCTCGTTGTTACTTTTGTGGTGCCGGTATTAAAACGCTCGGTATGAATTTTACTGTGCTCAATACCGAACTGCGGTAATGTCTGCTCGACGGCATCCATCATGGCCTGCGGTCCACAGGCAAAACAGTGGTCAATGTCCTGATTAATCAAACCGGCACTATAAAGCTGTTGCAGTTTTTCAGTATCGATATGACCATTAAGCAGCTGGCTGTCGTTCATTTCCCGTGAAAAGATATTGATAAGCTGAAAACGTTCTTTAAAGCGATCTTTTAAGTCCATAATCTGTTCTGAAAACATGGTTTGTTTCCATGAACGGTTACCATAAATTAAAGTAAGATTTGCATTTTCCTGCTGGTACAAGACTGATTTAACAATAGAAAGAATAGGTGTAATACCGCTACCTGCTGCGAATGCCAGATAATTTTTTCCGCCAGTTTTTGCAGCCTTCTGAAAAAAAACACCTTGGGGTGGCATGACCTCCAGCACATCACCGGCTTTTAAGCGGTTATTGGCCCAGTTTGAAAATTGCCCCTGTTCAATCTTTTTGATTGCGATACTCATGTCTTCCTGAGTATCGCTACAGATTGAATAGCAGCGACGGATTTCACCGGTTTCACTCATATGCCGGATAGTCAGATGCTGACCTGGCTGATATTGAAATTGCTGTTGCTGTTCAGGTGCAATTTCAAAAGCAATACAGATCGCCTGTTCAGTTTGTGGGCTGACTGATTTAATTTTTAGCGGAATAAATTGGTTCATATAAAAATCCTTCTTTATTTTGACCATTCGGTTATTTAAATACATTTAAAATAGTCAAAAGGTTCCAGGCATTGCTGGCATCGGTACAGTGCTTTACAGGCAGTAGAACTGAATTCACTTAACAGTTTAGTATGCTGGCTATGACAGCGTGGGCACTTAATTCCATCAGACAGCGCAACATGGGTACCACAGCTATGTGCTTCACCCTGTGGCGGAGCAATACCATATTGCTGTAATTTCTGTTTACCGCTTTCACTCATCCAGTCAGTAGTCCAGACTTCGGACAGATCCACTACTACCTGTACCGGAACCAAACCCTGAACAGTAAATGCCTGGGTAATTTCTGCCTTAAGCAGATCTGTAGCCGGACAGCCGCTATAGGTTGGAGTTAAACGAACGATAATTTGATCTTCTTCATTTAGTTCCACTCCACGGATCATACCTAGGTCAACGACTGAAAGAACCGGAATTTCAGGATCAGCCACCTGTTGCAGAGTTTCCCAGCATTCATCCAGACAGTGTTTAATTAGCTCCATACCCGTTACTCCTGTGTTCCCTGCTTACCAGTTCATATTTGGATATGAACGCTGCAAATACTGCATTTCAGCCAGTACATAACCCAGATGTTCAGTATGTAGACCCTGTCTGCCACCACTACGGTAAGCACCGGTTTCCGGAAGAGTCAGCTTAAAACGTTCAATTTCAGCAGTCGTCTGTTCAAGCCATTCAGCTTTTAATGGTTCAAGGTCCATGAGAACCTGTTGTTCAACCAGTATCTGTTCATCAGCATTTAAAACAAATAGTTCATCGCTAAAGCGCCATAGCTGATTTAATCCTGTCTGGGTTTTTTCATGTGCCTCATCTGTTCCCAGACTCAAGCGTTCCATCCAGGCAGTAGAAAACCGCAGGTGATACTTCACTTCTTTTAATGATTTTGCTGCGAAAGCTGCCAGCTCGGCTTGAGAGCTTTTCGCTAGAGCCGTAAAAAGGAGTACATGATAATGATCCATCAGCCATTGGCGGACAATTGTCTGGGCAAAATCACCATTTGGCTGTTCACACAGCAGCAGGTTACGGTATTCACGCTCAGTACGAAAATAAGCCAGTTTGTCTTCATCACGGCCTAACCCTTCCAGTTCACCAGCCAGACTTAAGGCAGTCCGTGCCTGACCCAACAGGTCCAGGCCAATATTGGCTAGGGCAATATCAATTTCCAGGTCAGGTGCATGACCACACCATTCAGAGAGCCGGTGCGATAAAATCAGCTGGCTATCGCCAATATGTAAAAGAAACTGTGCTAAAAGTGGATGATTCATACAATACCTTCCTTACATATGCTCAATGCCATCTGGTATATGGTAAAAAGTTGGATGGCGGTACACCTTGTCCAGAGAGGGATCGAAAAATTCTGGTTTCTCATCTGGCTGCGAAGAAGTAATCAGTTCTGACTTCACCACCCAAATGCTGATGCCTTCATTACGGCGGGGATAAACATCACGGGCATTTTGCAAGGCAATTTCAGCATCAGGGGCACGCAGGCTACCTACATGACGGTGGCTTAAACCCTGCTTGCTTCGTATGAAGACTTCATATAATGACCAGTTATTTTTATGTTCCATGTCGTTTTGTTCCTGTTTTTATTGAATAGCTAAAACCAGATTTCAAGCAACCTTTTTAGATTGTTGCTGTGCCTGCTGTTTTTGGGCATATACAGCAGCAGATTCACGGACCCATTTTCCGCCTTCCCATGCTTTACGGCGGGCATCAATGCGTTCCTGGTTACATGGGCCTTTCCCGGCAATCACAGCAAAAAATTCCTCCCAGTTAATCTCGCCAAATTCGTAGTGGCCAGTTTCTTCATTAAAATGCAGTTTCTCATCAGGTACAGTCAGGCCAAGTTGTAGTACTTGCGGTACAGTGTTATCGACAAATTTCTGGCGCAGCTCGTCATTACTGAAACGTTTAATTTTCCAGGCCATACTCTGTGCACTGTTAGGGGAATTATCATCATTTGGGCCAAACATCATCAGTGCTGGCCACCAGTAACGGTTGACCGCATCCTGTGCCATCTGTTTCTGTTCAGGTGTACCATTTGCAAGCTGCATCATGGCTTCAAATCCCTGCCGCTGATGGAAACTTTCTTCCTTGCAAATTCGTACCATTGCCCGCGCATATGGCCCGTAAGATGTACGGCACAAGGCTACCTGATTAACGATCGCGGCGCCGTCGACCAGCCAGCCAATTGCGGCGACATCTGCCCAGCTTAAAGTTGGATAGTTAAAAATAGATGAATACTTCATGCGTCCCGCAATAAGCTTGTCCATCATATCGTCCCGGTCAGCACCGAGTGTTTCGGCTGCGCTATATAAATACAATCCATGACCTGCTTCATCCTGAACTTTTGCCAGCAGTACTGCTTTACGTTTCAGGGTGGGTGCTCGGGTAATCCAGTTCCCTTCCGGCAGCATACCTATAATTTCCGAATGGCCATGCTGTCCAATCTGGCGAATGAGCGTTTTTCGGTACGCTTCTGGCATCCAGTTCTTTGGCTCAATGGTAATATCTTGTTGTATGGCTTGTTCAAAATCTTCAGCATGATTTTTCATTATTTCCTCACTTGTCCCAAGTGGCTATAATTTAAAATTAAAGCGATACTAAATTTAAATCAATATAAATTTTTAGGTATCATTTAAAATAATTTATTTATAGCTTTTAATAAATTGATTTTTATATAATTTTTAATCTAACTGGTTTTTTTACTTCTCTTTTGACTCAATTTTAATTGACAATTTCATTTTTAGAAATCAAATTATATAACAGGATAATTAAAATTTATTTAAATAAGTATCATAAAATGGAGTTTGTAATGCTCGAACTGGAAACAGGTACACCTTATACGGAAAATGATCATACCCAAGCAGGCAATCCAAGAAGACCGGTAAAAACCTTAAGCTCGCTTGTCTGTGGACAGGAATATATTGCCCAGCAGGATTTACGTACTGTCTATCACGCCATTACTGGTGAAGCTATTTATCAGGTCAGCAGTTATGGTATTGATATGCAGACAGTGGTTAACTATGCCAAAACTCAAGGTTCACTTATTGCGACATGGAGTTTTCATCAGCGCGCACATGCGCTCAAGCAGGTAGCACAATATTTGCTGGAACGTAAGGAGGCCTATTATGAACTGGCGAAAGCAACCGGCTGTACCCGTAAGGATGCCTGGGTCGATATTGAAGGTGGTATAGGTACACTGTTTGCCTACTCCAGTCTGGTACGCCGTGAACTCAGTGATGAAACAGTATTGATTGAAGATAACTGGATTCCACTTTCCAAACAGGGCACCTTCGGGGCAAAGCATCTACTTACCCCTAAGACTGGTGTTGCCGTACATATTAATGCCTTTAATTTTCCGGTTTGGGGGATGCTAGAGAAAATTGCGCCAGCGCTGCTTGCCGGTGTCCCTTGTATTGTTAAACCTGCGACAGAAGGCGCAGAACTTACACATGCTGTGGTTCAGGCTATTTATGCCAGTGGTTTTCTGCCTGAAGGCACTTTACAGTTAATATGCGGTCAAACTTATGACCTGCTAGAACAGTTAGGTCCACAAGATATCGTAACCTTCACTGGCTCTGCAACAACCGGACAGAAATTACGCGCCCACCCTCATCTTAACCGCTACTCGATTCCGTTCAGCATGGAAGCAGACTCAGTAAACAGTGCCATTTTAACCGAAGGAGCCAGCGAAGAAACTATTGAACTGTTCGTCCGTGAGGTTTATCGGGAGATGACGTCAAAAGCCGGGCAGAAATGTACTGCCATTCGTCGGGCTTTTGTGCCGGCTTTCCTGCTGGATACAGTGCAACAAAAACTGCTAGCCCGACTGGAAAAAGTTGTAGTCGGTGATCCAGAACATGAAAATGTGACGATGGGTGCGCTTGCCAGTCTCAAACAAAAATATGATGTCGCTGAAAAAGTCGAACTGCTGAGCCAGGAAGCAAAGATTATCTTTGGTGGACATAATGATCAAAATTTTCAGTTTCACTCAGACTCTCCTGAAAAAGGTGTATTTTATCCGCCTACCTTACTATGCTGTTCAAATCCGGTCACTGCAAGATATGTGCACGAGATTGAGGCTTTTGGTCCAGTTGTAACTTTGATGCCTTATCAAAACCAAACTGAGCTGACTGAGCTGGTTGCCCGTGGTGAAGGTAGTCTCGTTGCTTCAATTGTTCGCAATACAGAGCAAAATATTGAAAGTCTGATTGCAAAAATTGCGCCGTGGCATGGTCGTATTCATATTCTGGATACAGAAAATGCAAAAGAGAGTACCGGTCACGGCTCACCCTTACCGCATCTGGTTCATGGTGGGCCAGGCCGTGCAGGTGGTGGAGAAGAGCTCGGAGGCCTGCGAGCAGTCAAATATTATATGCAGCGTACAGCCATTCAGGGCTCACCTGACGTCATGACACAGATTGGACATAGCTGGACAGCAGGTTCAAGAGTGTTTGAAGATCGCGTACATCCATTTAAGAAAAGCTTTGACGAGCTTCAAATTGGTGAACGTCTGCTTACAGCACGTCGGACAGTTACCGAAGCCGATATCGTAAATTTTGCCTGCTTAAGTGGTGACCACTTCTATGCCCATATGGACAAGATTGCCGCGGCAGATTCATTATTTGGTGAACGCGTGGCTCATGGGTATTTTGTTGTATCTGCCGCAGCGGGCCTGTTTGTAGAGGCAGCACCAGGACCGGTTATTGCCAATTATGGTATGGATAACCTGCGCTTTGTTGAGCCGGTAAAAATAGGTGACACTATTCAGGTTGAATTAACCTGTAAGCAAAAAACGCCAAAACCTCAACGTGAGCCAGAGCAGAAACCACATGGTGTGGTTGTCTGGGATATCAAGGTTAAAAACCAGCGTAATGAACTGGTAGCAACCTATGACATTCTGACGCTGGTTGAACGCGCTGCATAAATACAGGTAAATTTCGGGATAAAAGTCTGCTGAAGGACTTTCATCCTGAAATATAGTTATTTATAGAGCAAGTCTAAAAAAACTAACTATTTGATATAATAAGTAAAAATAATCATAGTTTACCTAAATCATTTACTTATAACAAAACATAAAATTAGGATACTGTACTTCACTCTATACCATGCTAGAAGTGAAATATATAAGCTGATAAAGAGATGATCTGATGCGTGTCCATTTCCTGAACAGTATTTCAACCTGTCCTTTAGGGGGTGCTTTGATGGATGGCTTTTCCTATGCCAAGTTACGGGGGCGTTTGACCTGTACCTGTGTGCTGATTGAAACAGCTGATAGTCTGGTACTGGTTGATACTGGTTTTGGATTACGTGACATTGCTTCTCCACGTACCCGCCTCGGCTGGTTTTTCCGTTTTCTGGTCAGTCCAGAGTGGCGTGAAGAAATGACAGCAATCCGGCAGATTGAACGTTTAGGCTATGACCCGCGTGATGTAAGACATATCATTTTATCGCATCTGGATTTTGACCATGCTGGCGGACTGGATGATTTTCCCCATGCTACTGTTCATATGATGCAAACAGAACGGGATTATGCCCTTTCGCAAAAGACCTGGCTGGACCGGCAGCGTTTTCGTCCACAGCAGTGGTCTTATCGCGAGAAATGGAAAGTATATAACCCTGATACAGGAGAAGGCTGGTATGGTTTTAATTCAGTAAGAGATCTGGATGGGTTACCACCTGAGATTTTATTTGTTCCTCTTTCAGGTCATACACATGGTCATGCCGGCATTGCCATTCAGGCTGGAGATAAATGGCTGCTTAATGCTGCTGATGCCTATTTTTATCATAAGGAAATAGATCCCGTCAGCCCATGCTGTACCCCTGGCCTGCGTTTTTACCAGACCATGCTGGAAAAAGACCGTAAAGCGCGTCTCTCTAATCAGGCCCGTTTACGCCAGCTTCATCAGCACCATGCACATGAAATTGATATATTTTGCTCGCATGATAGTCATGATTTTGAACGCCTGAGTGGCCGTTCGGCAGAGTTACCTGCGTCCTTCTTCAAATAGCTCGCTTCGAGTAAATTTTATAATAATTTTAAATACCTGAAAAAATATCTGCTTATGGGCCGGTTAACATGGAACAGTTCGGTTTGTACTGCTGTAGCATTATGGTATCTGCCTCTAAAAAATCCAGTTCTGCCGGATGATGAGTAACATAGATCATTGGGAGTTCAATATGGCTTTGCAATTGTTTAAGAAAGGGTAAAACCTGCTGTTTTAATTGCTGATCTAAGCCGCTTAGAGGTTCATCAAGAAGCAGCAAGTCTGGAGATGAAAGCAGAGCCCGACCTATTGATACCCGCTGTGCTTCACCGCCCGAAAGTTGGTGAGATTTACGCTGGAGTAATTTTTTTAATTCAAGTAAGTCAACTATATGTTCAAGGCTAATTTTTTGATGGACTGTTTTTGAGAATTTTTTCGCGTAATGCAGATTTTGTAATACATTCATATGGGGAAATAATAAGGCATGTTGAAATATCAGAGCAATATGTCTCTGATGAGTAGGAAGGTTCACATTCTCTACTGTATCGAGCAAAGTAGTTTCTTTAAAGACAATCTGGCCTTCTACCGGAGATAATAAACCTATAATGTTTTTTAAGAATGTTGTTTTCCCGCTTCCTGATGCTCCCACAATCCCCAATACCTGCTGTTGCATGGTCAGGTTTACATCTAATCTGAACCCTGGCTGTTGATAGTGAAATTTGCATTTGAGCATATCACCCCTCCAGTTTTTTCTGGTATTTCTGTAAAATGAAGTAATTGGCGATGAGGGCTGAAAAAGCCAGTACCAGAGATAACATCCCCAGCCGCAGAGCCATTTCTTCACCATTGGGCTGCTGTAAAAAAGAATATATAGCAATAGGCACAGTACGGGTCTCACCAGGAATATTGCCTACAAAAGTAATGGTCGCGCCAAACTCTCCGAGACTCCGGCTAAAACATAAAATACTGCCAATGATCATGCCGGGTAAGGCCAAAGGTAGACTAATACTGTAAAAGACCTGAACAGGTGTAGCGCCAAGTGTACCTGCTATATGTTCTAACTGCCGGTTCATTAACTGAAAAGACAGGCGGATTGGCTGTACCATTAATGGAAATGCGACTACCATTGAAGCCAGCACGGCACCTTTCCAGTTAAAGGCCAGTTCCAGTCCAAGAATATGCAGATATTGACCGATCAGCCCTTGCTGACCAAATAGTATAAGTAACAGATAACCTAATACAACAGGCGGCAAGACCATCGGGAGCTGTAATAAGGCTTCAACCATAAATTTTAAACGAAATTCATAACGAGCCAAGTACCAGGCTAATGCAATAGCAAACGGTAAACAGACCAGCGTTGCAAACAGGCCAACTTTGGCTGATAAATAAAGTGCACTCAGCTCTTCTGGTCCGAACATGATTATCCTTAAGGTTTAAGCGAAAAGCCGTAGTGATGAAATATAGTTTTTGACTGTATTGACTCTACAATAAACTTTTGGAATCGTACCGCTTCAGGGCTGTTACTTCCTGCCTTGGTCAAGGCAAGCGGATAAATAACAGGATTATGCAAATGCTCAGGAAAGATTCCTAGGATTTTTACTTTTTGACTGATCAAAGCATCTGTCTTGTACACGATTCCCAGTTTACATTCTCCCCGTTCTACAAAGGTCAGCGTAGAACGTACATCATCTGTACCTACAATGCGCCCTTTCAAATCATTCAGCCAGCGTAATCTGGTCAAGGCCTGTTTAGCGTATTTGCCTGCGGGAACAGTCTCCATCTGTGCTGTACACAAATATCCATTAAAAACTTTAGCTATTTTAAAGTCCGGCTGCGGCTTGAATGGAATATGTAGGTATTTGGGGCTAATCATAACCAGCTGATTACCCAATAAAGGCCTCACTTGATCCGCATGAATTTTATTTTTTCTGACCAGATAAGCCATCCACTCCTGATCTGCTGAAAAAAATAGATCACTACTGGCTCCGGCTTCAATCTGTTTAGCCAGAGTTGAAGAGCCACCAAATACTGTGACAATTTTAGTTTGTGGATATTGAGCCTGATAAATTTTAGCGATTTCAGTCATGGCATTGTTTAGGCTGGCCGCTGCATAGATCTTAACCGTACCGGCCTGTGTAGAGGAAAATGTCAGTGTCAGGCACATATAAGAAAACAGGATTTTTTTCATGTGCATTTTCCTTATTACTGAATAAATAAGCCTTGAACCATATCGCCTTGACTCAGGTTTCGTTCTGCCGGAACCCGTACCAGACAATTAGCCTGCATTAAATTACTCAACATATGTGATTGCTGCCTGGACAAACTCTTAACTGTTAAAACCGAATCATCAAAGCTTGCGTACATTCTTAAAAAACGTTCTCTGGCATCCATTTTTAGATCATGGCTCAGTACCGCATTAAACCAGCTCGGCTGATTTTTTTGACCTTGTAAAACGTTTAATAAAGTGGAAGTATAGACTTGCATACCTACATAAACCGCTGCAGGATTGCCCGGTAGCCCTAGCAGATAACAAGCGGACTTGTCATTACGCTGTAAGTACGCAAAGAATATGGGTTTACCCGGCTTCTGTTTTACTTTCCAGAAAATCTGTTCAAAACCTGACTCTAAAGCAACTGGACGAATAAAATCATAATCTCCCACCGATACACCGCCAGTGGTTAAAATCAGGTCATAACTTGACAATAATTTCTGGATGAGTGCCTGTACAGCCTCTTTGGTATCAGCAATATGAAAGATTTCTACTTGCTGCCCTGCCTGCTGAAACCATGCCTTAATCAAGGGTCCATTGGCATCAAAAATTTTTCCTGCTGCAAAGTCCTCTACACTTTCAGCAACTTCATCTCCTGAAATAACTATGGCAACTTTAGGATATTGAAAGACTTCAACGGTATTGATCCCTGCCATGCTTAAGGAAGCAATTACTCCGACAGACAATTGCTGACCTTCATTTGCCAATAATTGTCCTGCTACAATTTCTTCGCCTACATCCCGGATATCAATATTAGCTTTTAGGTTTTCGATGATTTTAATTCTGGATGAATTGATTAGCTCAACTATTTCCTGACGCGCCACTGTAGTAGTTCCAGATGGAATTTTGGCCCCAGTAAAAATTCGGACTGCCTGCTCTGCCTGGAGTTGTACTTCGACCTGCTGACCGGCCCGAATTTCACCGATGAGCTGGAATTCACTTTCCGGTTCAATCGCTTTTTTGGCACAGATGGCATACCCATCGACTGCACTTTGTGAAAATAAGGGTAAATTGATTGAAGAATAGATATTTTCAGCCAGATAGCGATTTAAGGCGTTCTGTAATTCAAGTTTCTCAGTATCTAAGGGCTGCACATGTTGCAAAATGCGATCCAATGCCTGATCTACACTGATCAGGCCATGTTCAGCACCACACCTTGAGCTGATAGTATTCATTGATACCCTCCCTGATGTGGAATATTTTTTTGCACATCAAACAGATGGATCAAAGCGGGTAAAACTGCAATCAAAGATTCTTTGGCACCTTGACGGCTGCCTGGTAAAGTCATGATCAGACTATTCTCGATATAACCAGCGACACCACGACTTAAAGCAGCATAGGGCGTACGTTTCTGACCAAAATTGCGTGAAGCTTCCATCAAGCCGGGTATTTCCCGCTTTAATAAAGGCTGTAAGGTTTCAACAGTTAAATCTTTAGGGCCGAGTCCTGTTCCGCCTACCGTTAAAATGAGTGGATAATCATTTTTCTGTTGTTCAACCAGTGCCAGTAACTGTTCAGGATTGTCCGGAATGATCTGATAGGCAATATTTGCGAAATTAGCTTCCTGTAATATTTCCAGGACATTTTGCCCTGCTGTATCCGGCTTTTTACCGGCAGCAACCGTGTCTGACAATACAATGATAGAAGCAGGCAAGCTGTTTTTTAAAACGCGGGTAAAATGTGATTTCCCCCCTTTTTTCTTTTGTAACTTGCATTGATCCAGTGATAAATCTTCTGGTTCACAATGAGGCTTTAACATATCATACAGTGTTAAACCGGCCAGACTGACTGCCGTTAAAGCTTCCATTTCCACACCCGTTGGGCCTATGGTTTCAACTATCGCAATAATTTCAACATGCGTATCAAACAGTTTATATTCTACGTCAGCCCGGTAAATGGGTAATGGATGACATAGTGGAATGAGCTCATCGGTACGTTTAGCTGCCAGAATTCCTGCAATGCGAGCCGTCTTGAGAGCATCACCTTTTTCAGTATTACCATTGCGTAATAATTCAATACAATGTGGCGGAGCATGCAGAATTCCTGTGGCCACTGCAGTACGGTAACTTTCTGCTTTCATCCCGACATTTTTCATTGCCTATTCCTGTGGTTCATTCTTTCTTTAAACAAGCGTATTTTCAGTTCTAGCTTATAGCGGCCATTGATAAATCAATGGAGTGTTCTCTTTGGTGTGACGGCAATGCTGATGCTTTTCGGCTGAATGTTCTGGATGATGATGTGCATGACTAAGGTCTGTTTCATCTTTACGGATACAGCAACCCTCAACATATTGGCTACTGCCATCTATATAGAACTCTTCTTTCCAGACCGGTACCTCATGTTTGACCCGTTCTACTGCTTCTTCACAGGCTGCGAAGGCTTCCCGGCGATGTGCTGCATAAGCAATGGCAATAATGGCTTTTTCACCAATCTCCAGTGTCCCAATCCGGTGTATTACACGTACATAAGATACGCCGTATTTAACCTGAATTTCCTGTTCAATCTGACTAATCATTTTTTCTGCAACGGGTGTATAGGCAGTATATTTTAGTGCTTTTACTGCTTTGCCTTCATGGTGATTCCGAACCGTACCGATAAATACTCCAATCCCACCACATTCAGGAAAAGACTGGATCAGATCAAAAATTTCCAGCTTTAAAGCAGCCTCCTGAATCCGGGGAAACCGTTTGTATTCGTCCATTTCAACCTCCTGCTACAGGTGAAAGTAGTACCAGCGTGCTGTCAGTAGTGAGTGAAGTCTGACGTGAAATAATATCTTCACCAATTGCACAGGCACAGCGTTCCATTATGGCAAGGGCTTCAGGATAGTTATGTCCCACCTGATCCAATATCTGAGAAACTGTACTTTGAGATTTGCAGATAATTTCGAAATTTTGCGGTAACTGCCGTTCTACCGCACCGAAGGCTTCAATTCTGATTTTGATTTGTGACATCTTAGCCTCCTATCATATGCATGCTAATCTTGCGGCTGTTTTGGTTCATATTCTGACTTTTTAAACGCTGTGCTATAGCGTAAAAGCCTTGTTCTTTGTTCCAGATGTATGGAGATAAAATGCTGTATAAATTCACTTCACCCAAAGGTAAAGAAGAACCCAGAGAGCGGATTTCATTTTTAATATTCAAACCTTGTGGTGCAAACAGGCAGTTATAAAATTCACCTTGTGCTGTCAACCGTAACCGGTCACAGCTGCCACAAAATGAATTGGTAATGGTCGAGATAATTCCAATCGGATGGCCATCAATCAAATACTGTCTTGCAGGTTCCGAACCTGACTGTGCAGAGTCATTGTTTTTTTCGGTGAGAGTAAATTCAGTCGCCAAGGTTTCTAAAATATATTTTTCACTGACCACATGTTCCGTAGACCATTTTCTATCCCCATCCAAGGGCATAAATTCAATAAAACGCAGCATAATTTTTTGCTGAACCGACCAGCGTGCCAAAGGCAGAATTTGATGGTCATTGATTCCGTTCATCAATACACAATTGATCTTGATCGGTAAGCCAGCAGCTTTGACTGCCTGAATTCCTTCCAAAACGGGTGTTAAATCTTTTTGGGTCAACTGCTTGAACTGCTTGTTATTCAAGCTATCCAGACTGATATTCAAATCATCCAGCCCGGCCTGTTTTAAGTTATCTGCATATTGCTTGAGGTAGTGTCCATTAGTGGTCATCGAAATACGCTTTAGGCCCAGCTTTCTTAGAGCTTGAAGCTGTTCAACGAAATGCACTACTCCCTGTCGCATTAAGGGTTCACCACCAGTAATGCGGATAGCTTCTATACCATGACGAACCATAAAATCACAGAATTGATATAACTCTTCAAAACTGAGCAGGTCTTGTTTTTTCATCCATTCAGGATGTTCTGGCATACAGTAGACACACTTAAAATTGCAGCGATCAGTCACTGAAATACGTAGCTTGCGCTTGCTGCGGCCAAACTGGTCGACAAATAATGCAACGTTTTCAAGCTGTGTCATCGTCTTCATGTTGAATATCCATCTTCAGACTGCGGGCTGGTTATGCGCATCTGCAATGCTTGATACCTGCATTGCTCAATCTTGTAATAATCAGGTTTGCAATAAGTGTTCCAACTTTGCGCTAAAAGAAAAATATTCAGTTTTAGTGCAGAAATTTGAGCTGCTGATACTGTTGCAGCTCATCCAGCGAATTAATACTGTGAAAAAATAGGGCATGATTTTTAAAACATGCAACTTGAGCGTGCAAATCACTAAAACAGTGTTTAAGACTGCGCTGTTCTTGTTCAATATGTAAATTCAGGGTTACCAAGCTGCTGCGCTTGACCAGACAAAATGGATAAAGTGGCTTACCATTGATTTCGACATAAGCGACTTCTGCCAGATTATTTTTAGCTAGAGCCACATGTAGCTTGAGCAGTACTTTGGATGGGATATAGGTTACATCGCAGGGTACAAATAGCACATAGTCTGATTGCACATGCGACCAAGCACTTTTCATGCCCATTAATGGCCCCTGAAAACCGGTCTCATCATCCTGATAATAATAAATATTTGGAATAATTTTTTGATAAATGGAATAGTCACGATGACTATTGATCCAGACCTGTGCAATATTTGGTTTCAGTTGTTGATAAATTTTAATCAGCTGAATCTGTTCATCAAATTTCTGCAACAGTTTGTTGATGCCATTCATCCGTCTGGCCTGTCCACCGGCTAGTATCACCAGATCAGTACGCGGATAAACTGTTTTATTATTTTCTCTCTTGCTTCCTTTTTTCATCCTACTATCTCCATTTGGCATGCTTTAATCAGACCACGGATTTCAGGCAGACATGAACCGCAATTTCCTCCAGCTTTTAAACATGCAGTTATCTGTTTTTCATCCATAATATTTTTAGTTTTAATGGTTTCAATAATGCGGTTTTTACCGACTTTAAAACAGCTACACACCAAGGGACCTTCATTATTCACCATGGACATTGGCTGCCCGGCGAGTAAGGCTTTACGATGCATGGCACTTAAACGTTCACGTTTAAACAGGTTGGCTATCCAGTCCCGGTCTGGTAATAAAGCCTTCGGTGCAATATACAGGCTGGCAATTAAGTGACCTTCTTTCAGTACTACAGTATGGCTGATGTGAGCAGTTTGATCTTCAAGATTTAGCCATTCAAAACTTTCATCCTGAAATGGGAATAATTCTTTTAAATGCTCAGTAGTATGAGCGAATTTTTGACGATCTGCCAGTTCATAACGGAGAGCTTTGGTGGTGGTGATCTTTACCCACCAAACCATATTTTCAATAGACGATTGCACGGTTTTTTCAAAACCCTGACGTACATAAAATACGCCTTGCCACTGAATATGAAAGGGTTGTATGAGCACTGGTGTGTGTTTAAATTCTGGCTCACCGGAAATAGCATCGACTACCGGATTCACGATCTTGCCGATCCTGGCGTCAGAGGCCACCTGGTCATTCCAGTGAATCGGTGCAAAGACCTGTCCACGGCGAATATTGTCACTGACCATTGCACGTAAAACACAATTTCCCCATCTGGATTTAACTTCTACCAGCTCGTCATCTTTAATCCCGTATTTCAAGGCATCATGCGGATGGATTTCACAATACGGTTCAGCACGGTGTGTACTTAAATTGGCAGAGAGTCCGGTACGGCTCATGGTATGCCATTGATCTCGGATCCGGCCAGTATTTAAAATTAAAGGAAATTCACTACAGATTGGATAAACTGGATCTACTGCAGAGACCGCAATAAATTTAGCTTTGCCATCGGCATGGCTAAACTGACCTTGGCTATATAGTCGAGTGACTAAATCATCTGCCTGATCTTTGCTCCACACTGGCCACTGCACTGGTTTTAGCTCATTGTACTCAGCCAAGCTTAAATCGGTTAAACCCTTTAAATTGAAATAACGGAAATATGGTGTTTCAGATCGCTGACTTAAATGAGAATTTTGTTCGGCAGATAATCGGGCATGTTCCAGAAAAATGTCGTGGCTGTTATTAAAATCAAAACCACTAAATCCCATTTTTTGAGCCACCTGACTGATGGCCCACCAGTCAGCTTTGGCTTGCCCTGGTATATCTAAAAAAGCTCGCTGTCTAGAAATACGACGTTCCGAATTAGTCACGGTTCCGTCTCTTTCACCCCAACCAAGTGCAGGTAACAAGACATCGGCATATTGTGTGGTATCCGTATTTTGGCAAATCTCCGACACTACCACAAAGTCACATTTTTCCAGAGCTCGTTTGACCTGATCGGCATCCGGCATGCTCACAACTGGATTGGTCGCCATGATCCAGATTGCTTTAATCTTGCCGCTTTCAACTGCCTGAAATAAATCAACGGCTTTTAGCCCTGCCTGCTTGGCAATATAGGGACTTTGCCAGAAATTTTGCACCAGTTGCTGATGGCTTTCATTTTCCAGCTCCAGATGGGCTGCCAGCATGTTGGCCAGTCCACCCACTTCACGCCCGCCCATCGCATTCGGCTGTCCGGTCATAGAAAATGGTGCGGCACCCAGTTTGCCAATTTTCCCCGTCAATAAATGGCAGTTGCTAATACTATTAGCCTTGTTTACTCCTTGAGAAGACTGATTAACTCCCATTGAAAATAAGGTCATAACTTTTTCAGTTTGGGCAAATTTCTCATAAAAGTTTCGCAGTTTATCAGCAGTAATGTCAGTACGCTGAGCCACTGCTTCAATGGAAGATTCAGTTTCACTCTGTACTAAAGTCTGTTCTAGGCCTTGTGTATATTGAGCAATAAATTTATGGTCTGCGTGACCATTTTTCCAGAGATACTGCAATAAACCATTAAACAGTGCCACATCTTGTCCGGGTAAAATCGGCAAATGCAAGTCCGCAGCTTCACAGGTGCTGGTAAAGCGGGGATCAACTACGACTACAAACAGGTTACGCTGTTCTTTGGCTTGCATGATGCGTTGATATAAAACTGGATGGCACCATGCAGTATTGGAACCCACTAGTACTACCATATCGGTATGTTCAAAATCCTCATAACTCGCAGGGACAATATCCTCACCAAAGACGCGTTTATGTGCGGCAACTGCCGATGACATGCAAAGTCGTGAGTTGGTATCGATATTGGCTGTACCGAGATAGCCTTTAACAAATTTATTGACGACATAATAGTCTTCAGTTAGTAATTGGCCCGATACATAGAAGGCAATACTGTCACGACCATATTGATCAATACATTGCTGGAATTTTTTGGAAATAATAGAAGTCGCAGTATCCCAGCTAGTGATTTCTTGCTGATCTTTACGCCCGATTATCGGTTCTAGGACACGGGTTTCCAGTCCCAAAGTATCTGCCAGATTACTGCCTTTAATGCAGAGCTTGCCATAATTAGCAGGATGATTGACATCGCCTTCTATCGCTACTTTCAGTCCTGATGGTGTTGGCGTCACATGTGCCGTTACTCCACAGCCCACGCCGCAGTATGGACAGGTCGTTTGCGTAGTTATTGTTTTTAAGTCTGTAGAGCTTTCAAGTTCCACAATGGGAATACTGTTCATGGATGCTCCTTAAGTTTTGTAACGGGCTATTTAATTCTTTTAAAAGGGGGTTCATTACAACGGTGTCTTTTCAATTCGACTCATTTTTCTGGATGAACCTTTGGTTCCACCTACTTTTCTTTCGGGAGAAATAGGCAAAACTATTGTCATCCGTAAAAATCGCCTTAATCCATCATTTATCAAAAAGCTTGCAGAAACATTCATTTTCTTATGTTGTCTTGGCTTAAACAGTTGCGGATAACATTTCGCATATCCTGTTTTTCCATGACAAATTGATTTTTCAACCTGCTTTCTTTAATGCAAAATCCCGACCAAAAAGCAGCTTGTTGCGAATATTTGTAATTGGGGTTTGATCTGCAATTAGTTCCGCATACCATGCGCCGTCTTCAGTGTCGCCAAACAACACTGCACCAATCACTTTATCCTTTTGAATAATAATGCGCTTGTAGATCTGACGTTTTTCGTCATTGAGCACGATATCTTCAAAATCTTCTTTCGGTTCAAAGTCACCTGCCGAGAACACATCACAACCACTGACTTTAAGTTGAGTTGGAACTGTTGGCGCTTTGAAAATCAGGATGCCATGCCCGGCCAGATGCGATGCACAAATGAATGCCTGGCCCCATAGGGGTTCAACCAGGCCAAAGGTTTGACCACGGTGCTCGATACATTCACCTACAGCATAAATACTCGGATCAAAAGTCTGCATGGTGTCATTCACCAATACACCGCGGTTGCACCGCAGACCTGCACTTTGCGCCAAGCTTATGTTGGGACGAATCCCCACAGCGAATACCACCAGATCAACATCCAGCACAGTACCATCTTTGAGTTTTACCTGAGTGACATGACCATCTTCACCGATCAGACATTCAGTATTGGCTTCAGTTAGGACTTTAATGCCCTTCTGCTCAATTGCTGTTTTTAGCATCTGGCTGGCTTTGATATCTAACTGACAGTCCATGATGCGATCCATCAGATGCAATACTGTGACATTCATGCCTTGCTGTTTCAGGCCATACGCCGCTTCTAGACCCAGCAAACCACCGCCGATGACTACCGCATTTTTTTTAGTCTTGCAATAGGCCAGCATCTGGTTGACGTCATAAATATTACGGAAACTGAGTACGCCTTTTAAATCACTACCTGGAATTGGTGGAACGAATGGTTTAGAACCGGTGGCAAGAATCAGGCGGTCATAACTGATTACTTCACCTTTTTCGGTATACACATGCTTACGCGGACGGTCAATGCGGACTGCCGGATCACCGGCAATCAGGCGAATACCTTTGTCGGCATACCAGGCATGCGGATGCAGCATGATGTCATCAATGGTTTTCTCACCCGAAAGTACAGGTGATAGCATAATACGGTTGTAGTTGCCCCACGGTTCTTCGCCAATCACGGTAACTTCATAACGGTCTGGCGCCATATCCAGCACGTCTTCCAGACAACGCATGCCCGCCAGACCGTTACCGACCAGTACCAGCTTCATTTTTTCAGGTGAAACACCGTTATTGGTAATATAGGTTTTTTGTGGCACAGGGCTAATGGATATCTTGCCATTTTCAATTTTGCTTGGAAATACCAGGAGCTTCTGGTCTTTATCTTCCAGACAGCGGCCCGTCGCCAGGCTGAAATGCTGCTTATAAATGGGTGAAGCGACGACGCGCTCACCTTGTAAATCACCAATGATGCCGCGTGACATCACAAAAGCCTTACTAAATGGGTCCTGGTTACTCAGCGCATATACTCGTTTTTCTGATCCTACACGGAAGATCGCAATTGATTGATCTTCTACTAATGCTGCTACACCAGTATTTGGGGTGATGTCGTCCAGTGCACACACTTCTACCCAATTTAGTTCATTCATGTCTTTAAAAATAGTCATCTTCTTGCTCCTTTGTTATTTGAATCAGGCTTCCACTACTGCAATACGGTTTGCATCACGTTCAGCTTTTGTTTTTGGACGAATCTGGCCACGAACTTCTGTAAACTGGATATGTGAGTCGTTTTGCTGTTCAGCCTTGGCATTAATAAAGGTTTTGAAACGTTTACGGACTTCTGGATCTTCAACTGCAGTACGCCATTCATCCTGATAAGTGCCCACCACATGCTCCATACGACGCTCGAGTTCTGTTGCCAGACCCAGTGAGTCATTCACAACGACATCTTTCAGATAATCCAGGCCACCTTCGAGATTGTCGCGCCATACTGAAGTACGTTGCAGACGATCAGCCGTCTGGATATAGAACATGAAGAAACGGTCGATATAGCGAACTAAAGTTTGTGTATCCAGATCTGATGCTAGTAGTTCAGCATGACGCGGTTTCATACCGCCGTTACCGCAAACATACAGGTTCCATCCTTTTTCAGTGGCAATCACACCCACGTCTTTGCTTTGTGCTTCGGCACATTCACGGGTACAGCCAGATACCGCCATTTTCAGTTTATGCGGAGAACGTAAGCCCTTGTAGCGGTTTTCCAGATAGATCGCCAAGCCCACAGAATCATCCACACCATAGCGGCACCAGGTGCTACCCACACAAGATTTCACGGTACGCAGCGATTTACCGTAAGCATGCCCCGATTCAAAACCGGCATTGATCAGTTTTTCCCAGATTTCTGGTAATTGATGCAGTTGCGCACCAAACATATCGACACGCTGGCCGCCAGTCAATTTGGTGTACAGACCATATTCTTTAGCAATTTGACCAATTACGATCAGACCATCTGGAGTGACTTCACCACCTGCCATACGAGGAACGACAGAGTAAGTACCATCTTTTTGAATGTTACCGAGGTAGTAGTCGTTACTGTCTTGCAGGCCGGCATGGATTGGTTTCAGGACAAAGTCGTTCCAGCAAGATGCAAGAATATTGGCCACTGTTGGCTTACAGATATCACAGCCCAGACCATGACCATGTTGCTGGATCAGGTCATCAAAAGTTTTGATCTCATTGACGCGCACCAGGTGATACAGCTCTTGGCGTGAATAAGCAAAGTGTTCACACAGATGGTTATTCACTGTCACGCCTTGGCGTTGCAGTTCAGACTTCAATACTTGAGTGACTAAAGGTGCACAACCACCACATGCAGTAGCTGCTTTGGTGCATTTTTTCAGAGCGCCTAGTGAAGTTGAACCATCGGCAATCGCTGAACAGATATCCGCTTTAGATACGTTATTACATGAACAGATCGTTGCGCTGTCTGGGAGCAGGTCTACACCGCTACCGCCTGCTTTTGCAGTCGCTTGATCAAAGCCCGGCATGATCAGGCTTTCCGGATTTTCCGGGATTTCCAGACCATTTAGCATCATTTGCAGCAGGTCGTTATATTCTTTGGCACAACCGACCAGCACTGCACCGAGCAGTTTGGTTTTTTCTGCATTAACCACAATTTTCTTGTAGATCTGTGCCGCTTCATCGGCATAGAAATAGCTCAGTGAACCTGGTGTCATGGCATGTGCATCGCCAACTGATGCAACATCCACACCCATCAGTTTCAGCTTGGTGCTCATGTCTGCGCCAGCAAATGCTGCACATTCTTCTTGTAGTACATGTTTCGCAGCAATACGTGCCATGTCATAGCCTGGTGCAACCAGACCAAAAATCTTGTTATTCCACAGCGCACATTCACCAATCGCGTAAATGTCTGGATTGGAAGTTTGGCAATAATCATTGATCATGATCCCGCCACGCTCACCGATTGCCAGTCCGCTTTGACGTGCCAGCTCATCACGTGGACGGATCCCTGCAGAGAACAGAATGATGTCGGTTTCCAGCTCAGCACCATCACCAAACTTCATCACGTGCTTGGCATTGACACCATCTTCAATAGACGAGGTGGCTTTTTGGGTATGGACTTTAACGCCCAGATCTTCGATTTTGCTGCGTAATACTTTACCGCCAAGATCATCAATCTGTACTGCCATTAGGCGTGGTGCAAATTCAACCACATGCGTTTCCAGATTCAGGTCACGTAGTGCCTTAGCTGCTTCCAGACCTAACAGACCACCACCAATTACTACACCGGTTTTTGAATTCAGGCTGGCTGCACGAATGGCATCCAGATCTTCAATAGTACGGTAAACAAAGCAATTTTCACGATCATTACCCGGAATTGGTGGAACAAAAGCATAAGAGCCAGTGGCTAAAACCAGTTTGTCATACGCAATCACATCGCCATGATTGGTAGTCACTGTTTTACTAATTGTATCAATCGCAGTGGCTTTAGTGCTTAAACGTAGATCAATTCCATAAGCATCGGCGAAGTCTGTACGGCAAAGGGTTAAATCCTTGGCTGATTTACCGCTAAAATATTCTGTTAAGTGAACACGGTCATACGCCAGATGCGGCTCTTCTGCCAGAATCGTGATTTCAACGTCATCACCCGTATGCTCAAGCACAGATTCAATAAATTTGTGTCCTACCATGCCATGGCCAATCATTACCAGTTTCATATTCCTTCTCCTAAATTTTCTAAATCTTGTATCTTGTGTTTTAAGCCAGGTTGTTTCGTTCAAGAACAGCTTCTTCATATAGCTTTTGCTCTTTGGCCTTATGCTCAACCGAGAAGCGAATCATCAGAACAAAACTTGCTGCAATCACGACCAGGCCGCCAAGTGCCATCAGACAGGTTTGAATATCCAGCATGCCTTTGAGTAAGAATCCTGCTGCGACCGCACCCACGTTACCGCCTGCACCGATAATGCCGGCCACACCGCCTAAAGCATCACGGTCAATAAATGGCACCAGCGCATATGTTGCACCACATGCCATATGGGTAAATAATGCAAAGACAGTCATTGTGATAATGGCCAGCATGGCACTGTTCATTTGCGAGAATAAAATTAAAAACAGGCCTTCCATCAGAATCATGGCGAACAGCACTTTAGTACGTCCATCCAGTCCCTTTTTAATTGCCACCTTATCAGATACAATGCCGCCCAAAGCACGCGCAAATAATGCCAACAAGCCAAATATGCCTGCTGCCATACCGGCTTCTTTAAGGCCGAAGCTGAAGTGTTCGACGTAATACATCGCCACGATGTTATGTATGAAGATTTCAATTCCGAAACAGGCTGCATAGGCCCCAAATAAAATCCAGACCCGATAGTTACGTGCCGCATGCAGCAGAATCGCCATGCCACCTTTTTTCTCGCTTCCGACCTGTACACCTGCTGCCCGCAGTTCCTTGAAATTACCTTGTGGACAGTCCTGGGTAAATTTCCAGTACAATGCCCCAACAATTATCATCATTATCCCTGGAACAATTAACGCAATTCTCCAGCCTAAGGTCTGTTCAACTCCAAACATTACCAATGCAGCAAGAAGCAGCGGCATGAGCGCCTGAGTGGCTCCACCACCGGCATTTCCCCAGCCAGCTGTGGCAGCATTGGCGGTACCTACTACATTGGATGCAAACATGATGCTGGTGTGATATTGAGTAATTACAAAGCTGGCACCAATAGCGCCAATCAGTAAACGAAAGAACAGAAAGGATTCATAACTGTTGGCAGAGGCTACTCCAAAGACTGGAAGACTGCCAATAATGAGTAATGCGGTATAAGTTTTGCGCGGGCCGTATTTATCACATAAAGGACCAACGATGAGTCTTACGAGAATGGTGATTGCAACTGCAGCAATATTAATATTGGCTATCTGGTCTTTGGTCAGATGAAACTCTCCTGCAATAACTGGCATTAGCGGTGCACAGGCAAACCAGGCAAAGAAGCAGACAAAAAATGCGAGCCAACTCATATGGAAGGCCCGCATCGCTGCAGTACTAAAGTTAAATAGACTTATTTTTGTTGCTTTTTTAGCATTTAAATTTGAAGACATAAGCCATCTCCTACCTGAACTGAACGCATGGACTGGTCTGTTAGTGTTGCCACCTTACAGATTCGAACAGAGCGGACGTCGTTGGCCGTCTTACAAATTTTGAGAGTCTTCTTTGACCCATTCAGTAATATGCAGTTAATATGCCAATTTTAAAAATTATTTTATATTCTATTGATTTTATTTAATTTTTATCAATTAACTAATTTTAATAGTTTTAATTTTATATAAGTTTACTGGTTCGAATCTAAGAATTGCATTATTAAGGTGCAGAGGGTTAAAGCAAAGAGCACTTATTCTGTATTTCTCCATTGAATTTTAATCATCGTGTCTTAAATTTTTATATCAGATTGGCATTCTAATTGCTTTAGATCTTTAACAATTGTTAGAGACACAACCCGAGTGTTGCATGTCAAAACTTAAAATAGTTTTAATCGATGATGACCTGGAGCGAGCAGAATATATTAGAGTTTCTCTGCTGGAACATCATTTTGATGTGGTGGCCTGTCTTGTCATTGACCACTCTAATATGTCTTATTTGCAGCAGTTGCACGCAGATGTAATTCTGCTTGATATACAAAATCCGCATCGAGATATTATTGAAAACTGTGTCAGCCATTTTGATTTGCCTACTGTTCTTTTCACCAAAAATAGCCACAAGGATACGATTAAAAGTGCTATCGATGCTGGAGTAACCGCCTATATCGTTGATGGGATTGATCCGGCCAAACTTGACAGTATTTTGCAGATCTCGATTGAACAGTTTAAAAAATACCGAAAATTGCTTAATGCCTTAAAAGAAACCGAAGGAAAACTGGCTGACCGTAAGGATATTGAAAAAGCCAAAGTGCTACTCATGCAAATGCATCATCTCAGTGAAGAAGATGCATTTCGCCTGTTAAGAAAAAATGCCATGAGCCATGTATGACCATGGGTAAAATGGCAAGAAGGCTTCTTGACGCACAGCAATTATTACAGACCAGATTAAAGGATTAGGTTATGAAACAGCTTGAAAAAACAGATATTCAGCTAGGCTATATACCATTACTGGACTGTATTGCTATTTTATGGGCCAAATATCGTGGCTTTTTTACAGAAACTGGTTTAAATGTCCAGCTGGTTAAAGAACCATCCTGGGCCAGTCTGCGTGATCGGCTAGCTTTTGGTTTTCTCGATGCTGCACATTGTCTTTCTGCAATGTTACCTGCTGCTGCAATAGGTCTTGATCAGTCAGGGATACCTTTTCAAACACCATTAATATTAAGTACCAATCAGGCTTATATCAGTTTAAGCCAGAAACTGTGTTTTGAACTGGATATTAACTCTAGTGATACAGCACAACAATCTGCACAAAAAGTAGTGCAAGCTTACTTACAGGGACGTCCAATTCAATTAGCGCAGGTTTTTAAATACTCGCTTCATCATTATTGTTTAAGAGAATGGCTGGCTCTGGCCGATGAACAAGTCGCCCAGCACTTTGAATTAAAGACTCTGCCACCGCCGTATATGGTTGAGGCTGTTTCTAATCACTTAATTGATGGTTTTTGTGCAGGTGAGCCTTGGAATACCCAAGGAGAATTACAAGGTTATTCAAAAATAATTACTTCAAGCCAAACCATTATTCCTAAAGTCGCCGATAAAGTATTGGCAGTAACGGCCGAATGGGCTAGCCAGCATCCAAATACATTAACCGCTTTAGTCGAGGCTATTCAAAAGGCACAATATGAATTAAAACAAATGCAAGATTATCAGCAAATCTGGCAACTACTTATTCATTACAATATTATCCGGTTTCAATGTTCTGCTGAGATACATGTAGACAAATTTTATTTTATAAAAAATATTATACAGAACTTTATTGGTGAGTCTGCTCAGCCCCAACTAGCCGATTTTATATGGTTAACTGAAAAAATGCTGAAATGGGAACAGCTTGATTCTTATTCTTCGGATTTCCACCAACTTGGTCAAAGTTGTATATACAAACTTCAATGCTGATATTGGCTCCGGGAAGTTATTTGGATTACTATTAAAAATGAGATAAAAAGTTCTTATAGCAAAACTTTTTATCTCATGAAACGTTTTTAAAGATACTAAGATTAATTTTATAATTCAGTAACCTAGCGGTCTATAATATCATTTATATCTTCAATATCCTCATTATTATAGTCCTCTGGTACTACACCCCCATCGTGTTCATTTCCGTCGCCGTAGTCATCTTCATTAACCAGATCATCTTCTTCTGCTGGTGTAATTCGAATCTGGCTGGCGGTTTCAGGTGAAAGGTCGATACCGGCTTCATCATCTTCAGTGAATTCGATATAGTTGACTCCGTGCTCGGCGTCATCTGGATCAGTCATACTTGGGATAATCCGAATTGCGGCCATTCCCTTTCCTGATACTTCAAATGTAAGAATATAGCCATTAAAACTTTCCGGATCATGGGTTCCATCCAGATAGGAAGCCTCATAGCTGATGTCACCAACTGGGATAACTGTTCCGTCTTCTAATTTTATCTCTTCAGGAAGATTAATTTTCGGCTCATTAATATCTTGCATATTGTTCTTCATATTTTAATCAGTTGTTTTTAAACTTGCATAAATCTGAAAGAAATGTAAAGTAATTTTATACGGGCTTTTTTTTAAATTTATATCGCTTCTGTATAGAATATTAAGCATTATTTACTGTAATTT